>NZ_RZTC01000157.1:0-9365 GCF_004023165.1 Mesorhizobium sp. M7A.F.Ca.MR.176.00.0.0
GCTGCTTCGCAGCGACCCTCCCCACAAGGGGGAGGGTGGGGTCACAGCCCTGCCCGCTTGCCTCACCCACCCACAAGCGGCATAGATCACCCATGGAAACCTATCGCCCGCGCCGCTCCGTGCTCTACATTCCGGCTTCCAACGACAAGGCGCTGGCCAAGATCGCGCAGCTTGCCTGCGATGCAGTCATCATCGACCTGGAGGATGCCGTCGCCCCGGCCGACAAGATCGGCGCTCGCGAAAAACTGGCCGGCATTTTCGCCAACCATATTGGCCGCCGCTGCGAGATGATCGTGCGCATCAATGCTCTGGGAACCGAATGGGGCGCCGACGATTTGCTGGCTGCCGCAGGCTGCGAGGCCGACGGCATCCTGTTGCCCAAGGTCGACACGCCGCGCGACCTGCTCGAGGCCGGCGATGTGCTTGACGACAATTTCGCTCCCGACAGCGTGAAACTATGGGCGATGATCGAGACGCCCAAGGCGCTGCTCAACATCGGCGCCATCGCCGAGCTTGGCCGCGATCCGGCCTCGCGGCTCAATTGTTTCGTTGCCGGAACGAATGATCTGGTCAAGGAGACCGGCATTCTGGCAACGCCTGACCGACGTTACCTCGTGCCATGGCTGATGCAAATGGTGCTGGCCGCGCGTGCCGGCGGCATCGACATGCTCGACGGCGTCTCCAACGATTTTCGCGACCTCGACGCTTTCACCCAGGAATGCGCGGAAGCCGCGGCCATGGGGTTCGACGGCAAGAGCCTCATCCACCCGGCCCAGATCGAAGCCGCCAACCGTGCCTTCGCACCGTCCGCGGAAGCGATGGCCGAGGCGCGCTCGGTGAAGGAAGCCTTCGCGCTCGCCGAGAATGCCGGCAAGGGCGTGATCGCGCTGAACGGCAGGATGGTCGAGCGGTTGCATCTGGCGCAGGCCGAAAAACTGCTGGCGAAGGCAGCCGCCATCGGGTCATAAGTGCTCGATCGATGCGGGCGGGCTATGGCTACTCACGACAGGACTGAACAATGAAACTCTACCGCTTTCTGTCCGCTCCGGACGATGCCAGCTTCTGCCACAAGGTGACGGCGGCGCTGAACAAGGGCTGGCACCTGTTCGGCTCGCCGACCTATGCCTACGACAAGAAGGCCAAAACGATGCGTTGCGGCCAGGCCGTGGTCAAGGATATCGACGGCCAGGAATACGGACCCGATACGAAGCTCAGCGACTGGTAGGCTCCGCTCGCATCCACAGCCAGCCGGCCAGCCAGGCGATCGCTGTCGCAAGCGTCACCAAACCCAGGTCAAGGGCCCACTCCGGCACGAACGCACGGAGCGCGATAGGCACCGCGCCAATGAGATAGAGGGCGAGTGGAATGCGCGGAACGCCTCTTGCAACCACAAGAGAGATTACAAACGCCAGCGTCCCAAGCAGAAAAAGGAACGAACTGACGACCAGAGCCAGTCCGAGAGGGCCGGCGCGCAGCTCGATGATGGTTGTCAGCGGAAGTTTCGAAAATACCAGATTGATCACCACTTCCACACCGACCAAACTTGCCAATGCAACGAAGTTGATGACAAACGCGCTGATGCCGAACAGGCCCGCGCGCCGGCCAAAAGCGAGAAACAGGCCGACGACAAGACCAAGCGCCAATATCTCGGCGACTGGCGCGAGAAGTTGTGTCAGATCGGTGGTCGCGATGAGCGCGCTGCGTTTGGCCGCGTTAACCACAAGAATAAGCGCGCTTCCCACCCCGGCGACGGCGGCAAGCCGATAAAGCGTGACGCTGGGCACAGCCGCGCTCGACTGGACAGTCGTGAGATTCTCCTTGTGCTGAGGTTCTTCGGCTGGACTCCTCAGCGAAATCAACGATTGCGGGCGGCGGGGTTCGGCGGTTCTGGCAGACATGTTCGTCTCCTCATTCTGGGAAACGGGGAGCCCGCGAAGACCGCAGGCCTGTTCCGGCCCCATCTGTAATCACTGCTTACATCCCCTTATCTGCATTGTAAACAGTGATTACATAAATCGCGGATCGTGCTACGGACGCGTGAAGCAGCTCTACGGAATGAAGGAAAAGAGATGGCAAAAGCCAAGACGCCTCACCGCACCGACTACCACCATGGCAATTTGCGGGACACGTTGATCGATGCTGCAATTCAACTTGTCGAGGAAGGCGGCCCCGACAATGTGAGCGTGCGCGAAGCCGCAAAGCGGGCCGGCGTTTCCCCCGGCGCCCCCTTCCGGCATTTTCAGTCGAAAACAGCGCTGCTGACCGCGGTCGCCGAACAGGCCATGAACCGGCTGACAGAGGCCGTTGCCAATGCACTTTCAGAAGTCGACAGCGCGGATCCCATCGTGGCCTTCGAAGCAATCGGACAAGGCTATCTGGAGTGGGCGATCGCCAATCCCACGCATTTCCAGATTATCAGTTCCCGAACGCTGATTGATTTCGACGCGTCGGACAGTCTTCGCGGTCAGAATGAGGCCATTCGCCGGAAGATGATCGACCTGCTGACTCAGGCGCAACACCAGGGTCGGCTGGCTGCGAACACGGACTTCGATCATCTGGTTCTTGCCGCTCGTGCCTTTGTCTATGGGTTGGCACGAATGGTGGTTGATGGTCATTTTCCGGAGTGGCATCCGTCCGAGCCGCCATCGCTCGCCGTGCGCAAGGCGCTGCATCTTTTTATCAGCCGAATGGCCAACGTATCTGAAGCGAGATCCCAAGAACCCTTGCCGCCGCTGAGTTCTGGACCGACTGGATAGGAATGGACAATTCACGTGACGCAGGAAGCAGGGTGCAAATGCCTACCTGCGGCTTAGTGCTCGCGGACAGTAGCGCCGCAACCCACCACTAATCAGGCAGCCTCGGCGATATCGAGGCGCACGGTAAGTCCGGCCCGTGCCGCAAGGTTGATCAACGTATCCAGGCTGAAATTCGCGATCCTGCCCCGGAGGAGGTCGCTAAGGCGCGGCTGCGTGATTCCGAGCCGCTCGGCTGCTTCGGCCTGGGTAGCGTTCCAACTCCGCACCCGCTGTTCAATCGCGATCAGCAAGTTGGAGCGCATGGTCATGTTGGCGGCCTCGGCCGGAGTATCTTCCAGCGCGTCCCACACATTTTCAAAGCTCTGACGTTCCATCGTCACGCCTCCCTTCGTCATTCTAGGGCGCAGCAGTCGCAAAGCGACTGCGGAGACCCTAGGATCCATGCCGTGACCTTCGCCGAGGGGCATAGCAGATCAGGATTAGAGCCTGTTTTCACCGAAACCTATTGTAAGCTTTCAGTACGGCACCGCCGGAGCACTGTACCAACATCACGGCATGGATCCTAGGGTCTGCGCGCGTCGCTCCGCTCCTTGCTCCGCCCTAGGATGACGAAGGTGCGGGGCTACTCCGCCGCCTCTTCGATCTTCTCCATATCATCGTCCGACAGCCCGAAATGGTGGCCGATCTCGTGGATCAGCAAGTGGGTGACGATGTCGCCCAGTGTCTCTTCGTTTTCGGACCAGTAGTCGAGGATGGCGCGGCGGTAGAGCGTGATGCGGTTCGGGCCTTCGCCGGTCTGCGGGTTCCAGCGCTCGGCGATGCCGCGTCCCTCGAACAGGCCGAGCAGGTCGAAGGGCGTTTCCAGCGACAGATCGTCCATGATCTCGTCGGTCGGGAACTCGGCGATCTGGATGACGATCTCGCCGGTCAGCTTGCGGAAATCCTCCGGCAGATGGGCGTACGCCTCCAGCGCCAGGAACTCCATTTCGTCCATCGAGGGCGAGAGTTCGTCGTGCCAGGTGCGGGTCTTGTAGATGCGGGCCATGCTTTGTCCTTTGATCCCGGCATATAGGCTTTCGCACCGGAATCGGCAAATGAACGGGCCGATGCGCCTGCGCCACCCATGCGGAGAGGAATAAATTCCCCATGACTCCGCTTGACTCTTCCGACGGCCTCTGGAATCTATAGGAACATAACAGGAACAATTGTGAGTGGAAGCTGACCGTCATGGCGATGACCGCCGTGGCGCGGGAGACTGTTTTTGCCCTGCGCCGCCAGATCGCGAAAATCGAGGGAACGCTGCCCGAGCGCTTGGCTGCGCCGGCTGCCGCGACCTTCGATGCTGACGTCAACACCGATCTCACAATCGTCAGGCGCGGCATTGCCGCGGCGTTGCCGGATGCGTTCCTGCCCATCGGCGTCGAGCGTCTTGATGCCGCCCTGAGTGGTGGTCTGCCGAAGGCCGCCCTGAGCGAAATCCATGGGCTGGAAACCCGCGATGCCGGGGCCGTCGCCGGCTTCGCTTTGTCGCTCATCAGCCTGATCCTCAAGCAAACGCCGGGATTGCCGGTGCTGTGGATCGGCACATCGGAGATTTTCCGCGAGGCGGGCTTTCCCTATGCCAGGGGGCTTCATGCCGCGTTCGGCATCGAGCCGGAGCAATTGCTGTTTTCCGAGGCGCCAAAGCTTGTCGATGCGCTGTGGGTCGCCGAGGAGGCGGCCCGGATGACGGCGCTCGCCGCCGTCATTCTGGAAATTCGCGGCAATCCGCAGCGGCTGAACCTGACCGCGACGCGCCGGCTGAATGCAAGGGCGCAAGGCGCCGGCCGGCCGGTGTTCCTGCTGCGGCAGGCGGCCGAGCCCGAGCCGACGGCGGCACCTGTTCGCCTGATTGTCACGTCGGCGCCGGCGGTGCCGCGCAACACCATTGCCGGGCCGCTCGCCGGCTCGATCGGCCGCCCGGCCTTTGCCCTCAACATCGGCAAAAGCCGCACGGCCCTGCCTGGACAATTCACACTGGAGTGGAACCCCGATGAACTCGCATTCGATGAAAGAACAGGCGGGGAAAGAGACCGGGCAAAGAATCCTGTCCCTGTGGTTTCCCTATCTGGCAGTGGAAAGGATCCTGCGGCAGCGTCTGGGGCGGTCCTGGCGTTCCCGGCCGTCGGATCACCCCTCTCACCCGCCGCTCGTGATCAGCCATCGAGACCGCAACGCGCAGCGCATCTCGGCCCTCGACGAGCGGGCTGAGGCCCTGCACCTGAAGCGCGACATGGGCATTGCCGATGCGCGCGCCATGCATCCGTCGATCGACGTTGTCGAGGCCGATCCGGAAGCCGACCGCCGCCTGCTCGAAGGCCTTGCCGACTGGTGCGACCGCTACACGCCGCTGGTGGCGCTGGACGGGGCGGACGGTCTGTTTCTCGACGTCACCGGCTGCACCCATCTGTTCGGCGGCGAACGCGCCATGCTGGACGAGATCCTGTCGCGCTTCTTCCATCAGGGTTTCGATGTCCGAGCCGGGCTTGCCGCGACGCCTGGCGCGGCCTGGGCGGCGGCACGCTTTTGCAGTGACCGCATCATTGTGTCAGGCGAGGAGGAAGCGCTGCTGGCACCCCTGCCGCTGGCCGCACTGCGCATCGAGCCGGCGACCCGCACCAGCCTGGAAAGCGTCGGCCTGCGCACGGCGGGCGCCGTCATGGCGGCACCGCGCGCGCCGCTCGCCCGCCGCTTTGGCGCCTTGCTGCTCCTGCGCCTCGACCAGGCGCTTGGCCGTCTCGACGAAGCGGTGTCGCCGCGCCTTCCCGTCGCGCCGCTTTCGGTCGAACGCCACCTCGCCGAACCCGTCACCCTGACCGAGGACATCGAACGGCTGGTGGGCATGCTGGCGGCGACCTTGAAAACCGATCTCGAACGCCGCGGCGAGGGTGCCAGGACGCTGGCGCTGCTGCTCTTCCGCGTCGACGGCGCCGTCAGCCGCATCGCCATCGGCACCTCGCGGCCGATGCGCGAACCCATGCTGATCCAGAAACTGTTCCATGAGAGGCTGGCCGCGCTCGAGCAGGATATCGATGCCGGCTATGGTTTCGATCTGGTGCGGCTCTCGGTGCTGGCGGCAGCCACCTTCGACATGCAGCAGGCCGATCTGACTGGCGAAACGACCGACGACGGTGCCGATATCGCGCTGTTCGCCGACCGCATCCGCGCCCGGCTCGGCGAGGGCGCGGTTCTCCGGCCGGTCGCGGTCGAGAGCCATCTGCCGGAGCGCGCCGTCGCCACGATCCCCTTCACCGAAGCGCCGCGCCGGACCACGCCGCCGAAAAAGCCCGGCAGGCTGCAGGCACCACAAACCATTTTTCCGCCGGAACGGCCAATCCGGCTGTTCCGCTCGCCCGAACCCATCGATGTGCCGGCCACTGAAATGCCGGAAGGACCACCGTTGAACTTCCGCTGGCGCCGCGCGCTCTACCGGGTCACGCGTGCCGAAGGGCCAGAACGCATCGCCGCCGAATGGTGGCGGGAAGCGCCAAGCGACGAGGCGGCATCGACGCGCGACTATTTCCGTATCGAGGACGCCGATGGTCGCCG
This sequence comes from Mesorhizobium sp. M7A.F.Ca.MR.176.00.0.0, assembly GCF_004023165.1. Taxonomy (NCBI): domain Bacteria; kingdom Pseudomonadati; phylum Pseudomonadota; class Alphaproteobacteria; order Hyphomicrobiales; family Phyllobacteriaceae; genus Mesorhizobium; species Mesorhizobium sp. M7A.F.Ca.MR.176.00.0.0. The sequence goes on from NZ_RZTC01000157.1 coordinate 6,345, forward strand.
CTATTGGCTCTACCGGCAAGGTCTTTATGGCAACACGCAGGTCCCGCCGCGCTGGTTCATGCATGGTGTCTTCGCATGAACGCGCTGACCGTCATCCCCTATGCCGAGTTCGGCATCCAGTCGAATTTCTCCTTCCTGCGCGGCGCCTCCAAGCCGGAGGAGCTGGTGGTCGCGGCCAAGCTCCTGGGCTTCTCCGCAATCGGACTTGCCGACCGCAACACAGTGGCCGGCGTGGTGCGCGCCTGGCAGCAGGCCAAGGTCGAGACGCTCTCCTATCACCCCGGCTGTCGGCTGGTTTTCGGCGACGGCACGCCGGACATCCTCGCCTATCCCCAGGACCGCAAGGGCTGGGGACATCTGTGCCGCATGCTTACCCAAGCCAATCTGCGCGACGAGAACGAAAAAGGCGCCACCCTTCTCCAGCGCGGCGACCTCCTCGAATGGGGTGACCTGATGTCGCTGGCGGTCCTGCCCGGTCTGTCGGCGGGCGCGGAAGATAGTCTTCCCCTGCTTCGAGACCTCAAAGGCCGCTTCGGCAGGAACCTGCGGCTTGGCGTTTCGCCCGACTACGCCGGCAATGACCGTTTCCGCATCGAGCAGGCCGCGGCGCTTGCCGAAAGCGTCGGTATTCCGCTGATGGCGACCAACGACGTTCTCTACCACACGGCCGAACGGCGCCCGCTGCAGGACGTGCTGACCGCGATCCGCCTCAACACGCCCGTCGCCGAGGTCGGGCTGCAACTCAGCGCCAATGCCGAGCGTCATCTGAAGCCGCCAATGGAGATGGCGCGCCTGTTCCGCAGGCATCCGCAAGCATTGGCCGAGACCTTGCGGTTTGCGGAAGAATTGACCTTTTCGTTGAGCGACCTTCAGTACAATTATCCGGACGAGCCGACGGAATCGGGTCTTGGCCCACAGGCTGAACTGGAGCGGCTGGCGCGGGAGGGAGCGGCCAACCGCTATCCGGCGGGTGTGCCGGATTCGGTGACCAGGCGCATCGAGGAAGAGCTCGCTTTGATCGAACGCCTCAACTATGCCCGCTATTTCCTGACTGTCTACGACATCGTCAAGTTCGCGCGCAGCAAGGATATTCTCTGCCAGGGACGTGGATCGGCCGCCAATTCGGTCGTCTGCTTCTGCATCGGCATCACCGAAGTAGGACCGGAAAAAATCGATTCGCTCTTCGAGCGCTTCATTTCCGAGGAGAGAAACGAGCCGCCGGATATCGACGTCGATTTCGAGCACGAAAAGCGCGAAACCGTAATCCAGTACATCTACGAGAAATACAGCGGCAAGCGCACGGCACTTGCGGCCGCCGTCATCAGCTATCGCGGCCGTTCGGCGCTGCGCGAAGTGTCGAAGGCGATGGGCCTGTCCGAGGATGTCAGGGCATCGCTTTCCGGCTCGATCTGGGGTTGGTCGACATCGGAGCTTGGCGAGAAGGAAGCCCGCGCCGGCGGCCTCGACCGCACCGATCCGGTGTCGAGGCACGTGATGGAGCGTGCCAATGAGATCATGGGCTTCCCCCGCCATCTGTCGCAGCATGTCGGCGGCTTCGTCATAACCAGGGACCGGCTCGACGAGATCGTGCCCATCGTCAAGACGGCGATGGACGAGCGCAAGATGGTCGAATGGGACAAGGACGATCTCGACGCGGTGAAGATCCTGAAAGTCGACGTGCTGGCGCTCGGCATGCTGACCTGCCTCCAGCGCGCCTTCACCTTGCTTACTGACCACTATCCAAAGGCGCGAGACAAATACGGCCGACCTTATGTGCTGGCCACCCTGCCGGCAGAAGACGCCCGGGTCTACGATATGATCTGCCGTGCCGACACATTGGGCGTCTTTCAGATTGAATCGCGTGCCCAGATGTCGATGCTGCCGCGCCTTGAGCCGAAAACCTTCTACGACCTCGTCATCGAGGTGGCGATCGTGCGGCCGGGCCCGATCCAGGGCGACATGGTCCACCCCTATCTGCGCCGCCGGCAAGGCAAGGAAAAACCCGAGTATCAAAAACCGGAGCTGGAGGCGATCCTCAGCAAGACACTAGGCGTACCGCTGTTCCAGGAGCAGGCGATGAATATCGCCATCGTCGCCGGCGGTTTCAAACCGGGCGAGGCCGATGAACTGCGCCGCGCCATGGCCACCTTCAAGCGCACCGGCACCATCGGCAATTACCGCGACCGTATGATCAATGGCATGGTCGGCAAGGGCTACACGAAGGACTTCGCCGAGCGCTGCTTCAAGCAGATCGAGGGCTTTGGCGAATATGGCTTTCCCGAAAGCCATGCCGCTTCCTTCGCCCTGCTCGTCTATGCCTCCTGCTGGTTCAAGACCTTCTATCCCGACGTGTTCTGCGCCGCGATCCTGAATTCGCAGCCGATGGGATTTTACCAGCCGGCCCAGCTCGTGCGCGACGCAAGCGACCATGGCGTCGACATTCGCGATGTCGACGTCAATTTTTCGATGTGGGATTGTACGCTGGAGAAAGCACCTTTCGATCCGGCCCGTATCCTCCCGCGCCATGCCGACATGCGCGGCGTCATCGAGACGAAGCATGCCGTCCGGCTCGGCTTCCGCCAGATCAAGGGCCTGTCGAAGGAGCGCATGGCGGCTTTCGTCGAACAGCGCGGCTCAGGCTACGTATCCGTCCGGGATGTCTGGTTGCGCTCCGGCCTCGATGTCGGCGAGATCGAGCGGTTGGCGCAGGCCGACGCCTTCCGTTCGCTCGGCCTTGATCGTCGCGAAGCCTTGTGGGCGGTGCGCGCACTCGACGGCAAGAGCGCCGCCGAAAGGCTGCCGCTGTTCGACCAGCCGGCGCTTCGCCTGCGCGAGCTGGAGCCCGAGACGAAGCTGCCGAAAATGCCGCTAGGCGAGCATGTCATCCATGATTACCGCGCGCTCGGCCTGTCGCTGAAGGCGCATCCGGTCGCCTTCCTGCGCGAGCGGCTCGACCGCGCCGGCGTCATCCCCAATGCGAACCTGCCTTCCGTGCGCGACGGCAGGCGCGTCTCCGTCGCC
>NZ_RZTC01000157.1:9375-11384 GCF_004023165.1 Mesorhizobium sp. M7A.F.Ca.MR.176.00.0.0
GGCCTCGTGCTGGTGCGGCAGCGCCCCGGCAAGGGCAATGCGATCTTCCTGACGCTGGAGGACGACAAGGCGGTTGCCAACGTCATCTTCTGGCAAAGGACCTTCGACCGTTACCGGCCCATTGTCATGGGCGCCCGGTTCGTCAAGGTCACCGGAAAATTGCAGTCGGAATCGGGCGTGGTCCACATCGTCGCCGAGAGGATCGAGGATCTGACGCCTTGGCTGACCGTGCTTCTGGAGAAGGTCAGCGGGGCCGAACCGGCGGTTCCTCCGGGAGACCTCGCCAAGGACGGTTCGGATCGCTCCAGCCCCGCCAAACAAAGCGCACCGATCCGGCAGGATCTCGCAACGCTGTCGGAAGAAGCGGAAAGGGTCATGCCCAAGGGGCGCAATTTTCAGTAGGCAAGGCCATGCCAAGGGCGGAACGAAAGCGGACGTCGGCGATCCTTCGCGCTCCCCGCTGTCCCGCCTGCCTTCGGCAAATTGGCGGGTATAAGAAACGTGCCCCTCAGCCCGGCCCACCCAAGCGTGGCGGCAGCGGGGCGAGCACGTCCTCCACCGAAAGCGTCCGCGCCTCGGAGGGCAGCATGATCGGGATGCCGTCACGCACCGGATAGGCAATCTTGGCGACCCTGGAAATCAGTTCGCCGCGCTCTGGATCCCAGGCCAGCGGCCCCTTGGTCAGCGGGCAGGCCAAGAGTTCCAGCAGCTTGGGGTCGACCTTCTTCCCGTCACGTCCGTCCGCCATCGCGCCCTCTTACTGCAAACTCGAGCCAAAATCCTCATTCTCGCGCGCCAGTGCCATTTCGGTGATGGCGATCAGCGTCTCCGCCCGGGTCTTCAGGTCGGCTGCTTCGAGCAGCGCCTGTTTCTCGGCCGGCCCGTAGGGCGCCATCATCGACAGCGCATTGACCAGCATGGCATTTTCGGCGCGGCTGACGCTTTCCCAGTCGGCCTCCAAATCGTTGGCCTGCAGATAGGCGCGAAACGCCTTGAGCAGCGATGGCCGGTCGATCTCGTTGTCCGCCTGATCCTCGTCGAGATCGGCAAGGAAAGGCGCGGGCTTGCACTGGCGAAACGGCGTCTTGACCGTCAATTCGTGGGCGATGCGGAACCGGCACACGCCCTGCAGCGAAATCAGGTAGCGGCCGTCGCCGCTTTCGGAGAAGGCGATGATGCGCCCGGCGCAACCGACATTGCAGAGCTCCGGCTCGCCATCGCCGCGCAAGGCGCCATCGAGACTGGGCTGGATGACGCCGATGAGCCGCGAGCCGGCAATCGCCTCGTCCACCATCTGCAGATAGCGCGGCTCGAAGATGTTGAGCGGCATGCGGCCTCCCGGCAGCAAAAGCGCACCCTCGAGCGGAAAGATCGGGATCGTCGACGGCAAATCCTTGGCGAGCCGGTAATGCGCGTTTCCCGCTTGCACCATATTCCTCCGATCGCTTCACCAGAAGCGCGTCATACCAGCTAATCTGGCGCAGTCGTCGCCGACGCCAAGCCCGTGCGGCAAAACAACCGGCAGCCGGCTCAGGAAAACAGCAGCGCCGACAATTTGCGGCGCGCCGCCAGCGTCGCCTCGTCGGTCATGCCCCAGGCCTCGAACAGCTGCAGCAATTGCGTCCTGGCGCCGTCCTCGTTCCAGGCCCGGTCGGCCTTGATGATGGCCAGCAGATTGTCTGCGGCCGCGGTGCGGTCGCCATTGGCGTTCTGGATCATGGCCAGATCGAAACGCGCCTGGTGATCCCCAGGATTTTCCGCCAGCCGGCGCTCGAACTCGGCTGGATTGCCGAGAGCCGCCGCTTGCGCCGCAACCGCCATCCTGGCGCGCAGGGCTGCCAGCGGCGGTGCATCCTTCTTGGCCTCCGGGGCTGTTGCCAAAAGCGCCTCGGCGCCTTCCGTGTCGCCGGCGTCGAACAACAGTTCGCCCAGTCCGGCGATCGCCTCGATCGTCTCCGGCGCCTGCGCCAGGATGGCGTCATAAATGTCGGCCGCGGTCTGCATGTCGC
>NZ_RZTC01000158.1:0-2500 GCF_004023165.1 Mesorhizobium sp. M7A.F.Ca.MR.176.00.0.0
CTGCTGGCCAAGGTTCCTGCCGATACGCCGACGGAGAAACGCAGCCTGGATCTCGGTGGTGCAGCGCTCGCGACATTGGCCTTCGGCGCGCTTGCCTATGGGCTGACCTCGATGAGCGCCAGCGGCGAGGGCCTCATGGCAGGGCCGAGCATTGCCGCAGGCGTCGTACTGCTGGCTGTCTTCATCGTTTTCGAGCTTCGGCAGCGCGAGCCGATGATCGACCTCAGCCTGTTTCGCGTCGGTGCTTTCGCCGGCGCCAATGTGGCGACATTCTTCCTCTATTTTGCGCTATCGGCCAACCTTTTCTATCTGCCGATGCTGCTGATCGCCGGCTGGGATCTGAGCACGGCCGAGGTCGGCTTCATCTTCCTGCCCTTGTCGGCATTGATCGCGCTTTTGTCGGGACCGGTCGGCAAGCTTTCGGACCGGATCGGACCACGTTTTCCGATCGCCTGCGGCAGCTTGGTCGTGGCTTTCGCGTTTGCCGGGCTGGCCTTGCTCACCTACGCCGGTATCCACAATTTCTGGATTGGAATATTCCCGCTGATGGCGCTGATGGGGCTCGGCATGGCTCTGGTCGTGTCGCCTTTGTCGACCGCGATCATGACGGCGGTGGAAGACAAGGACACGGGGGCCGCCTCCGGCATCAACAATGCCGTCTCACGCATCGGCGGTCTGATCGCGGTGGCGGCGATGGGCTCGCTTGCCGCATGGGTTTACGCGAATGCGCTGGACGCGAGCGCAACGTCCGCCATCCCAGGATTTGGTGAACCGGCGCCAGCCGGGCTTGCGCCGGCCATCGATGCGGCGAGGCTCGCCGCCAGCGATGCCGCTTTTGCCGCGGTTTCTTCGGTGACTGCGCTGCTTTGCCTGCTTGCGGCTGTCATCGCCTGGACGACCATTCCCGGTGAGCGATTGCCATGGCCGCGACAGGCCGAAGATCGGCAAGGCTGAAGCGGGTCAACCGTCGATCTTGGCGCTCGCAACCTTCAGCGAATCGCTGTCTTCCTGCTTCAGCAGTTCGTCGATGCGCTCGCGTTCGCGCTTGAAGGCGACGAGGTCATCGCCCTTCAGCACCTTGCCGACCGGCAGGCGGACACGCATCGGATCAACCTTGGTGCCGTTGACGATCAGCTCGTAGTGAAGATGCGGGCCGGTGGCGAGGCCGGTCTGGCCGAGGAAGCCGATGGTCTGGCCCTGGCGGACGTGCACGCCCGGTTCGATGCCTTTGGCAAAGGCGCTCTGGTGATTGTATGATGTCTCATAGCCATTGGCATGGCGGATGATGATCTGCTTGCCGTAGCCGCCGGCCCAGCCGACCTTCTCGACCGTGCCGTTGCCGGCGGCGATGATAGGCGTGCCGATCGGCGCGGACCAATCGACGCCGGTGTGCATGCGGACATAGCCGAGGATCGGATGCCTGCGGGCGCCGAAACCGGAGCGGAATTTCCCGGCGGGCAGGGGATTGCGCAACAGGAACTGCTCGGCGCTCGAGCCGTCCTCATCGAAATAGTCGGTGCCGCCGTCCTGCATCTGGAAGCGGTAGAAGTTGCGGGTCTGGCCGCCGAACGTCGCCGAGACGTAAAGAAGCTCGGAGCTGTCCGAGGTCTGGTCGTCACCGTCGGGCTGCGAGAACAGGACTTCGATGCGGTCGGCGGGGCTGAGGCGGGATTGGAAGTCGACGTCGGACGCCAGCAACTTGATCAACCGCTGCGTCATCGCCTTGGACATGCCGTAGGAATAGGCGGCGCGGTAGATGCCGTCATAGACGTTGGGCAGGTTGCCGCGCACCACCACGGGCGCCGACGAATCATCGAAGGCCGTCAGCAATTCGGGGTTCGGATCCGGTTCCTGCGCCGGCACATACTGGCCGCGATCGTTGAGCGCGATGGTGACGATGTGCTGGGTCCGGTCATAGACGCTGGTGCGCACGACCTTGGCGGCATCGCCGTGAACCTCAAGGCCGACACGCAGCACGGTTCCAGCCTTGAGCGCTGTTGCGTTGAGCAACTTGGCGATAGCTTCGGCCATTCCGGTGGCATCTTCACCCGTGTAGCCCGAATTGGCAAAAGCCTCGGTGACGTCGAGATCCTTGGTGAAGGGGATGATTTCCTCGGCGAAAGCCGGCGCCTGGTCGTCAACAGTGGCACGGGGCGCCACCGAGACATTTTCCGGCACGATCTTGACGTCGTAGGAGCCCGCCATGCTCTCGGCAAAAGCTTCGCCGAATCGCTGCGGGTCGACATAGTGAAGTGAAGCGACCTGCACGGCGCCGTCGCTGAGGTCGGTGCCGGCTTCGCGCACCACTTTTTCCACCTCGTCGGCGGAGAGGTCGCTCTTTTCGTCGAAGGAAGCTGTTTCGATCGGAAAATCGACGGTCTTCAGGCTCATCTCGCTTTCGACCTTGGCGCCGTAGATCTGGCCGGAAGCGGCAGAGGCCGTCGCCGGCTGGGCATTGTCGTCGCTGTCGTCGCCGAACACCTGCATCGGGTCGAAGGGT
>NZ_RZTC01000158.1:7500-11013 GCF_004023165.1 Mesorhizobium sp. M7A.F.Ca.MR.176.00.0.0
GGGAACCACGTTAATATTCGTGGGCTTGGAGGTAGTGACGGATCATTGAGGTAGTCCAATCTTATCGGATTGAACGGGCTGCTGCGTGGTTCCAGGAAATAGCTCCTCCTTATAAACCGTACCCGAAACCGACACTGGTGGTCTGGTAGAGTATACCAAGGCGCTTGAGAGAACTATGCTGAAGGAACTCGGCAAATTGCACGCGTAACTTCGGAAGAAGCGTGACCCTTTTCTACGCAAGTAGAGGAGGGTGGCACAGACCAGGGGGTAGCGACTGTTTATCAAAAACACAGGGCTCTGCGAAGTCGCAAGACGACGTATAGGGTCTGACGCCTGCCCGGTGCTGGAAGGTTAAGAGGAGGGGTGCAAGCTCTGAATCGAAGCCCCAGTAAACGGCGGCCGTAACTATAACGGTCCTAAGGTAGCGAAATTCCTTGTCGGGTAAGTTCCGACCTGCACGAATGGCGTAACGACTTCCCCGCTGTCTCCAGCATAGACTCAGTGAAATTGAATTCCCCGTGAAGATGCGGGGTTCCTGCGGTTAGACGGAAAGACCCCGTGCACCTTTACTATAGCTTTACATTGGCATTCGTAGTGGCATGTGTAGGATAGGTGGTAGGCTTTGAAACCTGGGCGCCAGCTCAGGTGGAGCCACCCTTGAAATACCACCCTTATTACTATGGATGTCTAACCGCGGCCCGTTATCCGGGTCCGGGACAATGTATGGTGGGTAGTTTGACTGGGGCGGTCGCCTCCTAAAGAGTAACGGAGGCGCGCGATGGTGGGCTCAGAACGGTCGGAAATCGTTCGCTGAGTGCAATGGCATAAGCCTGCCTGACTGCGAGACTGACAAGTCGAGCAGAGACGAAAGTCGGTCATAGTGATCCGGTGGTCCCGCGTGGAAGGGCCATCGCTCAACGGATAAAAGGTACGCCGGGGATAACAGGCTGATGACCCCCAAGAGTCCATATCGACGGGGTTGTTTGGCACCTCGATGTCGACTCATCGCATCCTGGGGCTGGAGCAGGTCCCAAGGGTATGGCTGTTCGCCATTTAAAGCGGTACGTGAGTTGGGTTCAGAACGTCGTGAGACAGTTCGGTCCCTATCTGCCGTGGGTGTAGGAATATTGAAAGGATCTGTCCCTAGTACGAGAGGACCGGGATGGACGGATCTCTGGTGGACCTGTTGTGGCGCCAGCCGCATAGCAGGGTAGCTATATCCGGACGGGATAACCGCTGAAGGCATCTAAGCGGGAAACCCACCTTAAAACGAGTATTCCCTGAGAACCGTGGAAGACGACCACGTTGATAGGCCGGGTGTGGAAGAGCGGCAACGCTTGAAGCTTACCGGTACTAATAGTTCGATCGGCTTGATCGTTCTCATTCCTTATGCTCATCGCTCCAAATCGGAGGATGACAGGCACAAAAAAGACCAGCGAATAGCCCCGAGAGGCACCCGACAGCTCCGCTGCCGATGCCTCTTTGTGCTCCTTCGCTCAAAAGCTTCTCGAACAACGTGCGTTTTGCCGACCTGGTGGTTATGGCGGAGCGGCTGCACCCGATCCCATTCCGAACTCGGCCGTGAAACGCTCCAGCGCTGATGGTACTTCGTCTCAAGACGCGGGAGAGTAGGTCGCTGCCAGGTCTGCTAAACGCACGTTGAACTCACATCCAATCGGATGGAGTGATGTCTTCTCTTTATGAAATGGCCCGCCAAGGGATCACGGGCCGCGTAAGCGGCCCTTTCATTTGGTCAGCCATATACCTATCTGTAGGCCTCGGCTTACACAAAAAAGCAAGCAAACGCTTGCTAAGATTAGCAAGCAAACGCTTGCTAAGAGGTGACGCGGGGTGGAGCAGCCCGGTAGCTCGTCAGGCTCATAACCTGAAGGTCACAGGTTCAAATCCTGTCCCCGCAACCAAACTTCACTAAACAAACAGCCCGCCTCGTGCGGGCTCTTTTGTTTTTTGCCCTGGTGCCGGCGTTTAACCCGTCATGTCATCAGGCGCCCCCAAGCAGGCCAAGCCCAAGCCGCCAGACAGAAAACTCAAATCCTCTCCCCAACCAAACTTCGGTAAGCAAACAATCCGCCAGGAACAATGCCCGCCGGCCGTTCGCATTCGGGGGACAATGGTGCCTGCAGCGGCACTCCTCGGCGCAGAAAGAGGCCTCAGCCGACAAGCTACGACGACAGACAAGCCTCTCAACAAACCTAATTCAAAATAGCCCGCAGCCGCGGGCCGTTTGCGTTCAGGGGATTGGCAAGCGAGGCGCCCAGCCGCCGCCATGGCCAGATCAACCGAATCGGAGGCAGAAAAGACGAAGCATCCGATCCTCAGGCATCGGTCAGTGACGCCGGTGGTGACTTGCAATCAAATACGAAATGAATTGGGTCGGGGTGGTGTTCTATTCAGTCGGCTTTTTGTGGCCACCCTCGGCCATGACAATGACTGAGGACCGCGAATCGACCTGCATGTGGATCCTCGATCGCGCCGGCGGTTGGGTGTGTCACGCCGCAAGTGCCGTTGGCCGAGCGGCCTGGGGGGCGCCGAAGCTACGCCTCGATCAAGTCGAATCAAAGTGAAGGGCGATTCTCTGGGGATGAGTGGCGCAAGGTGTAGCATGGTCGAATCGGCCAATTTTGCTGATAGCTGACATCTGTCGCCAGGTGCGGGATCACTCCCATGTTCCCGCAGGGGGGATGCCAATGCCAAATTCGCTTTGAATGACCATTACGAGAGCTCCATCAGGAAGCAGCTCGAATCAGGCCGCTACAACAATGCCAGCGAAGTTGTCCGCGCGGGCCTGCGCATGCTTGAGGATTTGGAGGCGGAGCGGGAGAAATGGCTGCGCGAGGAGATACCGGGGCGCCTAACTGAACTCCGGCAGGATTCATCGAAGGGAATCCCTGCCGAGACGGTTTTCTCCCGGCTGGAGGCGCGTCATCGCGCGAAGCAGGCGAAAGCCTAGTAGGGGTGGAGTATCGGATTGTCTTCCACCCCAAGGCAGAAGCCGAGCTGGAGCAACTCTACGGTGACATAGCCGGACGTGCGTCGCCGGCGATCGCCTGAAGATTCATTGCGGGTATCCCGACCATTGTCTCGGTCTGTCGACTTTTCCACAGCGGAGCACCGAGCGGGTCGAGATCATGCCTGGCTGCGGATTGTTGGCTACCGCGACAGCATTGCCTTTGCCGTCGAGGGCGGGCGGGTCCTGATCCTGGGCAGCTTTTACGCCGGCCGGAACATCACACCGGAATTGCTCGAGGACCGGCCCTAAACGGCGCTTCGGTGGAGAATTGCCCTGCAGTCCTCCAGGCGCGACGGGTGCGATGGCGCACATCAGCGCCTCGAGCTCGGGACGCATCACAGGAATGGTGAGCGCTAGAACGCCGCCCACAATTCAGCCAAGCCAACTCATGAATTTCGGCCCGGTGGATATCTCTACGAGAAATCGAAAAAACATTGTCGATGTGTGTTGACAGTTGTCGTTGGTGGCGACTATATACGCCT
>NZ_RZTC01000159.1:0-10965 GCF_004023165.1 Mesorhizobium sp. M7A.F.Ca.MR.176.00.0.0
ACGGGTGATTGTGGACCAGGATGATGGCGGTGGCCGAGAGTTCGAGGGCGCGCCTTCCAGCCCGCCTGATGAAAGCGAGCGATGGACGCGGTCATCGTCTCGTAGTGGAAGCCTTCGATATGAAGGCAGGCCGGACGTTGCTCGGGCTGGATATCCAGATTGGCTGTCAGGTCGACCTCGCCAAGCTCGAACGGTTCGCTGATGATCGTCCGGCTGCCATTGCGCTCGATGATCACGATCGCCTGGGAGAGGCGGTTGTTGGGCGTGTTGCGGATCGGCAAGGCGTGGACACCCAGTTTCGAAAGCGCGCCGAGCGCCCAATCGCTCTCTGGATCCTGGCCAACTGCTGTCGCCAGTTCAACGTCCAGCGCGTAGGGTGCTCCGATGCCGGCGGCGGCAACCGCGAGATTGGCCGCGGGGCCACCCAGCGCCTTGTCGATGTGGCTGGCGGTGATCCGGTCGTCGCGATGCGGCAGCACGTCGACGCGGCACAGGAAGTCGACACTCACCCTACCTGCGACCAGAAGTCTTGGCAGGTGATCTAGGTTCTTTGGCCTGCGTGGTGCGCGGCCCGGCAGTGAGCGCGCAAAGGAGCTCGGCCGATACATCAGCGCGGCAACCGCCTTCTCGATGCGGTCGCGCGTGCCTTCCTTCAGGCTTGCCGTTCCATTGATGAAGTTCGACACCGTGCCGATGGAGACACCGGCGGTTCGTGCGACATCCGCTATGGTCGGGCGCTTGCGTTGCAATGGCGGAGTTCCAATTGAAGCGTTTCAAAACGGTAGCAGCGAAAATGCGATGCCTCAACGGAATTGTCTTCTAAAAATCAAGAGAGCACTCCTCTCGATTGGAAGTTTAATCCAGAGATAGAGCGGACCTTGGGCCCTCTTTCCAAGATTGAACAATTTTCAAATTTTTTGGTAAAAGATTGTGCAAGCGAATTTCCTGCACTTCATTCGATCGCCCGGGCTTGATCGGACGGTCTTGGCATGCCCCCGGCCCGTCAGATCAGCAACAGGCCCTTCATGCTGGCATATCCCTTCAGCCCGACGATGATGTGGTCATGCACCGCGATGCCCAGCCGCTTGCCCGCCTTGATGATCTCCTTCGTCATTTCGATATCGGCTCGTGAGGGTGTGGGGTCGCCCTTCTGGGATGCGTAGGGAACTCTATTCGCGAGGTTCACGATTGCTCATGTTCCTTCCCGTTGAGTCGATTTGTCGCGCGACACTTAACGGTTTGCTGATTTGCCCATTGGTTTAGGTCGGCCACGGGATAGACGATGGACTTTCCAATCTTCACGAACGCTGGCTCGACGCGCATTGCTCGCCAGTTGACCAATGTCCCGGTCGAGATAGCGCCGCGACTTCGCGCAAGACTGAAAGCGGGTTCTGACCAAGGTAGAACATCGCGGCTGCCGGCTAGAAAAAGGCCGGAGGGAAGTGCGATCATTTAGTCTGATGCTCCGGGCAGGATCAACCAGCAGGGCCCTCCGAAGGCGGAGCGAACACGGCGGATACTGTCGGCGCGCCACCACGCTGGTTACTGCCGAGCCGCCGGGAGCACCCCAGCGTAGAGTTGGCAGCGACCGATGGCCCGACAAAATGCTCCGACCGTCTCAGGCGATGACTGCTTTGCGCCCTCTTTCCGGTCATTCCGAACTGAGGCTCGATCTCCCAGAGGCGGCCTTTGCAATGAGGTCTCTCTAAAATCCGAGGTCGCGATGCGGCACCAGTCCGGCGATGCGCGCAAAAGGCGCCCGATCCACGCACGTTGGATCGGCGTGAGCCGGGCGGCAATAGTGTTAATTGCCACGGTCTAAGAAGCAACGACTATCAGGGTGGTAGTAGAAACTCGTGGGACAATTAGATTCTACTCGGCCGCGCAAGTGTAGCCTGTGAAAGTCCGCGCAAACCTCAATACACTATCGGCTAGAACTGCCCGCCGACACTGGCTCTCACGCCGTGCCTACGGCTGTCCTCGAAGCCGAAGTTGCCGGTGTAGTCCAGCCCCAACCGCATGCCGTTATTCAAGTGAAGATCTGCACCCAACCCTAGCGTGACCTGGTTCTGCGCAAAAGCTTGTGTTTGAACATTATAAATCAAGCCTTCCGGAAGATCTGCGTAACGGATATCAACGGAGCTGTCGCCCTCTAACTCGTGCATATATTCAAGCCTTAGACGCGGGGTCAGTGTGCCGACTTCAAGTGCTAAATCGGTAGACGCCGCAAAGCCCAGCGAGCCACCAAAGCTGTCAACCTGCTGCCTGCCATACGCAAGCGAGTATTCGCCGGCCCCTGTTTCCGAAAAGCCGTTCAAGATCGACGACGAGCCCGACAACCTAGCAAACGGCGTCAGCTTCCACGCTCTCAGCTGCGTGTCATACCCCGCGGTAAGCGATGCGTAAAACTGGTCACCATCTCGGTCGCCGCTCCCAAACGCACCTGAGCTCGTATCAAAACGCCTTGAGTTGAAGTCGAATGAGCCATAGCCGATCAACGCATCGACAAAGAAACTCGGTGTTGCCATAAAACTTCCGTAGATAGCCGCGCTTATCGCTTCGCCGTCGCTAGTCGTGCCGTTTGTACCTATGTCACTGCTGTCGGTACTGTAGCCCAAAGAAATGCCGCCAACGAAACGCTGGCTGAAACGGTAGTCGACACCTGCCGTGAGATTGTAAGCGATCGAGTCACGCCCAGCCTCGCCTGCACGGTCAGTACTGCCAACATCGACCGAGCCACTCGTCCACATCGACAGGCCGAGCTTCTGCGCGCCGTCATCACAAAGTTCGTTGAGTTGCGGCGTTGACAGTCTCTCGGTGCCGCCATCAGCGTCAGGACCGGAAAGCTGAACAGTGTTGGCAAGAAACTGGCGGCAGCTCTCGTCGTGCAGAGCCGCCATGCGCCGGTTGATGTTGTCCATCTGGCTCTGGGCGAACTGCTGCGCAGCCTGCGCCTGCGCCGTTAACAATCCGCGCACATCTGGATCGGTCGATGGATCGGGCCGCGCCTGCACGGTAATCGTCACGGTTGCGGGGTCGGATACGCCACCCGGCCCCGTTAGCGTGTAGTTAACGACTACGACCCCTTCGAACACAGGTGTTGCGTCAAACTGCAGAGCGTAATTGGGCGCGCCAACGATGGTTGAGACACCGCCCTCCACGGGAAGACTGGACACGATAGTTGCCGCCGAGAACGGCCCCCCGGTCGCGCCGGGAGTCAATGGCACAGTGACAGTCGCACCTGCCAAAACAGTGGCCGTCAAGTTCGGTGCCGTTGGCAGAGCGGCATCGTCGTTGAGGATCGTGCCAACCCCCTGACCATCGGCGATGGTGACATTGACCGGGTTGCTCAGGTTGAGCGTAAACGTCTCATCCGGCTCGGAAATCGTGTCGCCATTTACCGGGACATTGATTGTCGCCGTCGTGGCACCAGGCAGAAACGTAAGGCCCACAGACTGAGCCACATAATCGGAACCTGCAGTCGCTGTACCGTCGGCCGTCCCCACCTGCACGCTGATAGAGTTAGCGCTCGCGCTGCTCAGTGTCACCGCAAACTGGGCTGACGTGGTCCCCGCATCGCCCTCGACAATGGCAACGTCGCCGACCGAGATCGTTTGTGCAAAAGCCGGGTTAGCCGCGGCCGCTGCGAATGCCAGAACGCACAATGGAACAGTGAAGCATGACCGAGACGCGCGCAGTAACCACGAATAAATCAAATAAAACTGCATCGGCCACCCCTCCGAGAGCGATTCGCATTAAATCTAGTGACAGGCACATCACCAGCCATCGCCAATAAAAATTGTTGGATTTTGCAGTTATGTCGCAATCGTGCAACATGCCCCGATCACCTTTGGCTGCAGCTAGCTAGGAGCAGCGGTGCGTAAGTATTGAACTAAGACTGCAAGCGCCAGCCCGCGCTATTTGCATAGCTCTCTAGCAAGCCCCGCAGCTTTCGCGACCGGCTGGATGCCTCAGCTTGAGCAGACTCGGCCTGGATATTGCGAAAACGTTCGCGCTTCACCGGGGACTCCGACCAATGTCCTTCCAGCGTTTTGTCTGTGTCCACTCCGATGCCGATGCGGATGTTCACGTGCAGCACGCGCTTGTTAAGCCGGGCGAGCAAGGTCAGTTCGCTCATCGGCGTCTCACCGAAGCACTAACCAACCGGCGCCAGCTTTGCGCCGCATATCGGTCAGTGCGGCGATTTCGCGGGTACTGAAAACCGACACCACCATATGACAGAGCTGCAGGCCTAGTTACCGGGGAAGCAGCGGCGGATGCGATCAGACCTACACCGAAAAGCCCGGTCACAACGCGCTGATCAACAAGACCTTTTCCGACGCCGAGAAGCAGTTGAGCCAGTACGATGCTGTCTACTGCGCCAGCGGTCGTGGCCCCGAATATATCCGCACCGACAAGCGCGTGCAGGCGATGGTGCGTCATTTTCACGAAGCGAAAAAGCCGATCTTCACGATCTGCCATGGCGTCCAGATTCTGATTGCGGTCGACGGCGTCGTCCGCGGCAAGAAGGTGGCGGCGCTCGCGGCTTGCGAGCCGGAGGTGACGCTTGCTGGCGGCACCTACATCGATCTATCTCCCACCGATGGCTATGTGGACGGGACGATGGTGTCGGCCAAAGGTTGGACGGCGCTTGCGGCGTTCATCCGTGAATGCCTGAAGGTGCTGGGAACGGAAATCCGCCACGCCCGAGCCTTTTGCCGGGTCTCGGCGCCAGCGCCCCAGCTGAGCGCCGGTCCCTGCATTTGCCGGCGCGATCGGCGTTGAGCGTCGCGCCAAATGCGCATGGCAGGCCAGGCAGGTAGCATCAAGCTTCAGATCAGCAGCAGGCCCTTCATGCTGGAGTGGCCTTTCCTGCCGATGATGATGTGGTCGTGGACGGCAATGCCAAGCGGTTTTGCCGTCTCGATAATCAGCTTCGTCATCTCGATGTCGGCGCGCGACGGCGTCGGGTCGCCTGACGGGTGATTGTGGACCAGGATGATGGCGGTGGCCGAGAGTTCGAGGGCGCGCCTGACCACCTCGCGCGGATAGACGGGGGTATGGTCGACGGTGCCTGTCTGCTGAACCTCGTCGGCGATCAGCGCGTTCTTCTTGTCGAGGAACAGGATGCGGAACTGCGGTCTTATGTAGCAAACGCACCAAAGGCAAAAAAGGCGAGACTCCACAACAACAAGCAAGAAGTTAGTTGTGACCCATGGAAAAGAGCGACCGCCTCGCGAAAGTCGAATCCAGAATTTCACTTAGCCAGCAAGTGGTTGGCGGCGTGGGATGGGCTCTCAGTTATTTCGGCCTGTGGCCTTACCTCATTGCGGCAGGTTTAGCCGTGTTCGCCGCGTTGTATCGCGTTCTCGGCTTGGTAGGTCAATACGGATGGGCGGGCTGGTTTCTTCTGGCTCTCGCAAGTGTCGTCGTGGTTGCGCTCGCCGCGAGCGCCGTATTTAGCGCCCAAGCGAATTACAAACGAGCGAAGAAAAATCCAACCGACACCGGTCGGTCTGAATTGGGATCAATGTTTGCAGCGGCCACAGGAGTAGGAGAACTCAAAGGCCAGTTGGACACGTTTGAGGAAGACACCCGCGCTGCTCTCAATTCCATCCAATTCAAAATGGACATCTATAACCGGTCGGTTTCAAAGATAAGCGATTCCTATTCAAGTCTTCGCCTTTTGCGGCGCGCAGACAAAGCAAACCGGGAGCTGACCCTGGCCCGCACATTCATGGACAAGGTGCTGAATGGAGAATGGTCCGATTGGGTCAAGTGGTCGTCTGCGAAGGAAACAATGGAGGGGTACCTGCGCACGTACGCCCACCAGATGAGGAATTTCATCCAAGCTGACGAAGATATATTCAAAGTCAGCGCCTATCAGTATGCGCCAAACTGGCTAGGCGATCGGAAGATCAACTTTCCAGACGATCAAGTGAAGCATGAATTTCTGACGCTGCTCGCGTATCTTCATAACGCGCGGGACACGCACGTTAAGCTCTTGTCGAGGTTCGCCAGCCGCGTGGTGCCTGACTCTGCGCTCTGAGAAGTTATTCTCCCGGAATAGCGTCATGAACCGCAATGACGATGTAGCCTTTTGGCTCGCCAGCGACTGACTGCACCTGAACGTCCACAACAAAGGTGCTTGTCATCGGGTTCGCGTCTTTGGTCATCTGGCCTTTGAGGTCCGTGACAAACGACCGACGAAACCATACCGGCAAAGGCTTGTCAGAAATTGACGGGATAACGCCCTTGTCGCCAGTGCGGCCCTTTTCTTTACCGGGGCTGCGGTTGGCTTGGTCCATAAACAGCATGACTTCGCGTTTGATCTGGTGATCCGGGGTCACGTTCGGCGCATCCAGAAGCGGCGCGTCATCGGACAGCGCCGCGTCGATGTTGATGGCCGCGCGATTCAGTTCCGTTTCATCAAAATCATACTCAACCACGGTTTCCTTTTCCCCGTCGGTCTTTCTGTAGCGCGCATGCTTGATGCCGAGTTCCGCCCCCTTTTTGCCGAGCAGAGGCTTCACAAACTCCCGTATATCGCGAGCGTCATCCTCGGAAGGAGGCTCTAAGCGAACCGGATCCGATGGACTGCCAGAGAACGCTTTAATGCCTCGCCAGATTCGATTAGTGAAATCGGCAACGATGACGACCGCATCAATCGGCTGCACAGCCTGACCAAGCATTTGAACGTACGGCGCGATCTCCATCAAGATCGAACCCGTTTCAAGCTTGGTGACGTAGAGCTTTGGTGCGGTCTCGCCATGCGGCCTGTAATGCCGCCCATACATGCGAGCAAGCGCTGAAAAGCTCTCCGAAAGATCGCCAAGCTCTATCGGCTGGCCCGGATCAAGCAGAACTACAATCCTGTCGCCTTCGCGTCTCGATTCAAGATCGACCATTATTAAAGCCGGATGTCTGTTGCCTGTATTACGTCCAAACACTGTAGCAAAAAGGCGGCAGTAAAGCCACCACGACTGATCTTATTATTTAAATTTCTTTCGTTCTCATGAACGCCAATAGCGGCAAGCTTTTCCGCAAGCTGCGCATAGGTGACGCCCTTGCGCTTCAATTCAGCTTTCAGGAGGTTCTTCGCCCGCGTCTCGTACTCGACGTTTGCCGGGTCGTCTTTACGTGCCATTGCCTCGCCTCAAAAATATCATCGTATTTGATGATATATGCCCTTGTAATCGATTATACAACACGTCATATACGATGAAGAATATCACCGGATATGATGACAATGGCACAGCACTTCCTCCTTTCCGCCGAAAGCCGCACCCTCTCTCTCAAAGAGATTTACAAGGGTGGCGAGGAAAAGGCTTACGACACGTTCAAGCGCCTTCGTTGGGCTTCGACGCAAGGCGAGCCTGTTTGCCCGAAATGCGGGTGCCTGGATCACTACGACATTCCGACCCGTCGCAAGTTCAAGTGCGCCGCTTGCGGTGCGCAGTTCTCCGTTACGTCCGGCTCTATCTTCGCCTCGCGCAAGCTGGCGTTTGTCGATTTGCTCGCCGCGATCTGCCTTTTCGTCAATGGCGCGAAGGGCATGTCGGCGGTCCAGTTCTCCCGCGATCTGGACGTGCAATACAAGACCGCCTTCGTGCTGGCTCACAAGCTGCGCGAAGCCCTGTCGGCTGAAACCAAGAACGCAACCCTTGGAGGCGAGGTCGAGATTGACGGCGCTTACTTCGGCGGCGTGGTGCGCCCTGAGAACCGCGTAGAGGACCGCAAGGACCGCCGCATGAAGGAGAACCAATCAGACCGCCGCCGCGTTGTCATCGCCCTTCGTGAGCGCGCTGGCCGCACCTTGACGTTCATCCGCCACCGCGAAGCCGAAGGCGTCGATATCGCCCGCGCTCGTATGCTGGCCGGTTCCAAGCTGTTCGCTGACGAAGCGAACCATTGGGACGTGCTGGAAGGCGAATTTGCTTCGACCCGTATCAATCACTCGGAAAGCTACAGCGACGGCCACGGCAAGCATACCAACATGGTGGAAAGCTATTTCAGCCGCCTTCGTCGGATGGTTGCCGGTCAGCACCACCACGTCTCGCACCGCTACCTCTACCAGTACGCCAACCATGCCGCATGGCTTGAAGATCACCGTCGCCGGTCGAATGGCGGCAATGCGTTCGCCCTGCTTGGTGGCGCGCTCAATCATGCCGTGAGTCGCGTTTGGGCTGGGTACTGGCAACGCTAGGCCGCCGCCGAATCAGGTTGCAATTTGTGCAGTGCACAATCTAGACGAGTCGACCAGAATCAGGCTATACGACGCAAAATATGCGAAAATCGCAAAACAGGCGGGGTGGGAGGAAACCAGCCAAGCCTTTGAATTCAGAGACCTTTTTTGCACCCACATTATAATGTGGCAGGGTGCACTTGGCGTTGCCTTGACTCCGGCAAGACGCGAGACTCTTATCCACTTTGTGAGGGGAACATTCCTTTCGCCTGATACGACAAAGCCGGGGCTCGCAACCCCGGCTCCGTATCGGTAACCGCAGTGCTTTGGACGGCTTGCGGCTAGTCGGTATGTACGTGCGGGACCCTACTCGCAATCGACTCGCTGTCAAGTCGTCCAAGCGTCCTAAAGGAGTTTTAGGATCATGACGACAGACAATAAACCACCATACCAGCTCACATACGATGATGCAGTCGACGTTTGGCTGCGCCATTGGGCTGGGCAATATCAGCATCACATTGCCGCCGTCTATGGCGTCAATCCGGGCCGCGTGAATGACGTTCTCAAAGGGCGGAAACACGCAGGTGCCGAACAGGTGGCCGCTTCGAAAAGGAGGGCTGCCTAATGGCTAGTAGTTCCGTGAAACTTCTTTGCGGCTCTTGCAAGGTCGACCTTGAAGGACCCGCGAATGCGAAGGACCATGACGTGGTTGCGTGTCCCCGGTGCGGGCGCAGTGACACACTCAAAAACGTCTTGCGGGAAGTCACGAAGCATACCGAGGAAGTGATGGCTCGCGGCCTTCAGAAAAGCCTGAGCGGCGCGCTGCGAGGGAGCAAGAGCGTCAAGTTCTCTGGCAACCCCGTCCCACATCGCACCTATCGCTTCATCAGCGACTTGAAACTTTGACATAGTTTCTACTCCTGCGGTCGGCTGTCATGGCCGGCCGCTTTGGCCTTCCGCCGCCGCCAACCCTTGGCCGTCTTGATGTTGTTCATGATTGGCTTAACGAACGCTGTATCCCATCCCTTGGCCTGTACGATCCGAGTTGCCGTCTCCCGGTTCGACGCGCTGCCCGCTGCCTCATGCTTCAAGATCAGCCCGTAAAGCTCGCCTTTGCGAAAGCGGCTTGGCGTGCGCCGTAGCGGCACGATCAGCGACGGATCGCCCTTGTAGCCAAGGATGAGTAGCACCGCGTCTATGTGTTGTAGCTGGTCAGCCAGGTCCGCGCCCTTGAACCGGATCGCGCCGGATATCTCGGATCGCTTCGCCACAAGGGTGTTGATTGCGTGTTCGTATCGGGTGGAGCGGACGATAGGGGCAACTCTGGGCATCCCCGGATTTTATGGGAATCCACCCTTTAGGTCGTGCGGGAAGTTGGTGCGTTTGCTACATAAGACCGCGGAACTGCTCGCGCGCCTCGAAGGCCATGACCGACCGGCAATAGGCAAGAAGCTGTGTCCAGGACGAGAGGACTTCGCGACCCTGCACCTCTCCGCGCGCCATGCGCTGCGCGGTTGCCGCGACGATCTTGAGATCGAGCGCCACCGCAGGGCCAATGCCCTTGATTTCCTGCAAGAGGCCAACCGGCGCCCCGAGCACTTCGGCCAGCGTGCCGAAGCGCGCCAGCAGCGCCTTGGCCGCCGGTTTGGTGTCGGCACGAGGGATCAGGCGAAAAAGCAGAAGTTCCAGAAGTTCGTAATCGGGCAGGGCGTCCGGACCCGCCAGGGCAAAACGCTCGCGCAGTCGGTCGCGGTGACCGAGGTAATGCGGCTTTTCGTCGAGCGTCGCCTTGGCTTTCGCCGCAGGCCGCATCGGCGCTTCGGAGAAGAAACTCCGCTCGTCGTCGTCGTTTGTGTTCCCCATACACCGCCCACATTGCTCCAGCGCAGACATTAGAACTGTTCTGGCCGGGATTGAAACAGTTCTGTTCCCCGATCGCGAGACGCCCCACGGCAGATCGTGGCTATGGCTTTCTCACACGGCAAGATGAAACCACGATTGCGCAACAAAACTTAACATCACTTAACGCATGCGGCCACTTTCACCTGACATGTTGGCGCCATCGGAGGCTCGTTGCCTCGCTATACTGGAGCACGCATGTTCACCAAAATTGACTCTGGACTGTTTGCCCGCCGGGCATCTCTTGCGGCCATGGCAATCCTGCTTTCAGCCCATTCGGAGGGCGCGCTCGCGGCCGACGCCATTGCCGTCGATACCGACGATTTCACCCCGCCGCCCGAGCCTTCCCGTTTCGGGCGCATCGAACGGAAACTGTCCGACTGGCATGTCGTGGTCGGCGGCGGCGCCATCATCGTCCCCAAATACGAAGGCAGCAATGAGTTCAAGATCATGCCGGTGCCTTTCGTCACGGCGACATTCCTCGACACGGTGACGATCGACCCGACAGGTGCCAACATCGCCGTCTATGAACAAGGACCGTTCGCGTTCAGCGCTCGGCTTGGCTACGAGATGGGCCGCAAGGAAGACGACTCCGACCATCTGCGCGGCTTGGGGGACGTCGACATGGGCGCGACGGTCGGCGTGAAGGCAGCGGCGAAGTTCGGTCCGGCCGAAATATTCGCGCAACTCGACAAGACCATCGGCGGCAGCGATGGCCTTGAGGGCAGGGTGGGGATCGAGGTGACCCGGCCTCTGTCTCAATCGTTGATGATCGGCGCCAGCGCGTCCGCCGTCTTCGCCGACGAAAATTACATGCAGGCCTATTTTGGTGTCACGCCCGAACAATCGGCTCGCTCGGGGCTGGCGCGCTATGATGCCGG
>NZ_RZTC01000160.1:0-10944 GCF_004023165.1 Mesorhizobium sp. M7A.F.Ca.MR.176.00.0.0
GGATTCGTAAAATAGATCTTCCAGGCCCTTTGTGCTGCTCTGGGCGCTTTTTTTCATCGCCATCTCCATCTCCCACTTCGAGTTCACTGCGTCGCGGCATATGCGGCTCTAACAACCAAGGCCATCCGTTGTTCCTCGCCCTCAAAGACATCGTGGGAGCACGAGCAAGGACCCGTGGGGATTTCGCTCAGTTACGGCGGTCGGGGGCCGCCGCGCTGGAACGACCTCTTCAGAGCTTTGTGGGCAAGCTGTTGTGAGACCAGATCGCGCCGCCTTTTCGGCAAATTGCATGCCGCAATCGTCGCTCGGCTGCCTTTGCCGGTCTAAACGGGACCCGCCCGCGGCATGCCCGGATCGTTGAAGCGGATTTTTGAAAGGTGTGTCGCGGGTGAAGTAGATGATGCGCTGCCATCGGTTGGGACGATCGAGCGACGATTGCTTCTACCGGCCGCCTGACCGCCCTTTCGCTTGTTCATCGATCCTGCGGCCGGCGTTCTTGATAATCTTGAGTGCCTCGTCCTTGGTGAGGCCGCACTTTCGGGCAAAGTAGTTCGCTTCGATGGCCCGTTCGCGATCCGCCCGAGACTCGGTGTTCTGCTTGGCCTTCTTGCCCATCGACGCTATCGCCCCGATTATATCGCCTGCTGGTGATCGAGCACCCGCGCCGTGGGAGGGCCGACGCAGGGATCGGGTCATGCAGCTCCGCTGCCTGGCTCGAACTGCGGTTTGGCGCGATTGTTCCGAAATCGCAAACTCGCAAGAGGATGCCTGGCTCGGACTTGGCAGTGGCTTTCGGGGGCCTGTCATCCCATCGCGGTGACCTGCAGACAAAGGCAGAGCCTCAGCAGTTTTTCATCCCTGACCTCTATGAACAAATGCTGTCCATCGGACTCCTTCAGCGCGTCTCTCGCCAGGTCTTCAAGCCTTCCGCCCAGCGCGGCGCGCGTCTTCCAGCCCCGTACAATCGATACCCACTTTGCCCTCGACCACATGGTTTAAATAGCCACTGTCAAAGGAATATCTTGGCATCGGGGAGCTTCCGTCACTGCCTGAGTTCGGGATTCCCTTGGTGCAGGTAGGTCGTCTCGAAATCCCCTGCGCGGACAAGAGCTGGCCAGTTGAGAGCATGCACTCGCGCGCCCGATGTGGCGAGCAGGCGCTTGCGGCGCAGTCCCTGCAGCATTCTGTTCACGTGCATGGTCGACAGCCCCAAGGCGTCGCCAAGCGCCGCCTGCGTGATCGGAATTTCCGCTAGGTGGTCTTCGATGCGTCCCACCGAACGCAGCCGGTAGATCAGCTCACACAACATGTGAGCCATGCGCGCGAAGGCTTCGCGCCGTCCGACATTGGTGACCCATTCCCTGTAGATGGCGGCGTCGATAACCGTGGACCGCCAGAACGCTGTCGCGATGCTAGAGTGCTGTTCGCAGATGGCGCGCAGCGTGTCGTGCCGCATGAAGCCGACACGCGATGGCGTCAGAGTCGAGAAGGTGCAGTCCATCACCGAAAGATGTAGTCCGTGCAGATCCGGAATGTCGCCCGTCACGAAGAATGATGTGATCTGCCGCTTACCCTCGCCGGTATGCTTGGTGGAGCCGACCAGGCCGTCGATGAGGACAAACGAATGCGAAGGCCGGTCGCCCTCACGGACAAGATCATGATTGGGCTGGAATTCCTTCTCCTGGATCGGGATGCCTCTTAGGACCGCCAGATCGGACTCTCGGAGCTCAGAGATTCTCTGCAGCTTGCGAATAAGGACTTCCGAGGGTGAGGCTGGTGACAAGGGGGCCGACCTGGATACGTGTTGGGCCGAACTTTCAATCGCCTCGAATGTTCCTGACCCGGAGGGCATCGCAACTGATGCGGGGCGGCAAAACGAATCCGCGAGGTCCTGTTCCGGAACAAATCATCGACGATCCTGTTGGGAGCAGGATTGCAACCGAGACTCATTCCAAATGTGAAGGCATGATACAGACGAAAGGAAGCTGAAGATGTCTACGTCTTCCGACCGCGCCGTTCCCGGCGAAGGCAAGATCGAAACCGGCCCGAAAACATCTCCGCAACAGGATCCGGTGGAGGGGTCTCGCGAGACAATCGATCGCGAACTTGAGCGGACAGACGACGAAAAATTCCGACAAAGCGGAACTCGCGCCGCGACCTGCAAGACGAGGTGGTGGAAGAGACCGAGCTGCCCGAACGCGGCTCGGCATAATGGTTTGCCGAAACCTGCCACGCAGAGACATGGCAGGCTCGACCCGAGGCCGTATAACCTGGTTGTAGGGCCGGAAATCCGGACTCGCGCAACGGTCATCCAACAGAGGACCGGCCGACCTGTTCAGTTCGAATTGATGAGTGAAGGCGGCGGGACAGTGGATGACTACGCATTTCGATCCAAGGGCTCACATGAGCAATATGGCACGCATTCGCTGCCGTCGGACCAAAGCGGCGGGAAGGTTGCGGGTGCCGCCACCCTTGTTAACGCAAGCCACTTGAGTGTAAGAGGGCGCCCAAGCAGCACATTCGATTGGTGGAGGCCCGCTATGGCGACATCATCCGCGAAGAATTCGGCATCAGCCCCAACGCCCTCATCGGCGACGCAGCGCTCGTCATCGCAAGTTACCGAGATGCTGACGCCCTCCGAAGTGCAGTCGCTGCAGCAAGAGGCGATCGCCAACGGCGACTTCTTCAAAAAGGCTTACGAGAAGTACCGCCCGGTCAACAAAGCCAAGTAGCTCCGACCGGCTGGGGCGATATTGACGGCGGCCCCCAAAAGACGCGCCTAACCTCCGTTGAGCAGGACGAGAAGATCCGCGCCATCGTGCGCATGACGTCCGGTCTGGCCGACGTCACCTATCAGGAGCTTCATCTACCAAACGGTGCGCCTGAGTGGTCACGGCTCGGCGTGTAGTAACCGCCGCGGAGCTCGGATCCATCGTGCCGTGCTGGCGCTGGATAGCGCCAATCCGAAAGCGGCCTACCATGGGCGTTTCACCGCCTGCAGGCGCTGCTCCTGACGGATAGCGAGAAAGCCGTGCTCAAAGCCGAGCTTGTCTATTGCTGCAGGATCGGGCCATCACGCGCCTCAAGTTCCCAGGCTGCAATTTCAGCACGCGCCTGGAAAAACGTTCACCGCAAGAATTTTCACGTCAACAAAAGTCAACATAATTGTAACACCCCATGAAGTGGCGCCGTTTGCGCCTTAATTCATTCAAGAGAATTGTTGACGCACTCAACCAGGGTTTACATCTGTCCATTAAGGGCTGGGGTCGTTTGTTAAGCTTCGACGATTGCCAAGCCAATTTACGGATGTGTGTTTAGCTTTGTTATGAATCAGCCGCGGCTCTCCACCTCTCCCAACGATGCCGCTGCGCTTCGGCTATCCTATCCCTTCCTGCTTGGGACGTGGGGCCTGTGCTCAGTCCACCATGAAACCGACATCTGAGCTTTCCAGGCATAGCTGCGTTACTGCATTTCGTCCCCCTCCTGGTTTTAGCTCCGCATGTCTCCACGTAATCTTGGGTCAACTGGTTCTGTCCTCCATGATCGCCTTTCGCTCCAACGCGGGACAGGGCAGTTCGCCGCTGCGGCCAACTTTTTTCGGAATGGTTTAGATAAGATTCTTCATTTGGTTTTGTTGCCTTCCTGTCTCTGTCTCTGTCTCTGTCTCTGTCTCTGTGTCGATACCGTATCAAATGGGCACCGATAGGGTATCGATGAGGTATCGATAGGGTATGATAGGGCATCGGCAAGGATCGACAGGTTAGCTTGGCTGAGAGCATTTCAAATTTCTCTCGAGCCAGTCTTCCCAGCGCCTCGAACGATTCGAGTATCAGCAAGCCGCGGGTGCATTTGGACTACGCCCGGGTTCTTCTCTGGTTTTGCTGGGCAAAGCCGCTCAAGCTCAGATAGTGCCGCCCCACGAACTCGCTTGCTAACAATCATGTTAATTTGGCTTACCAAGCCAACCCGATGTTTTTCATTCATCGGCGGGTTATCTTTGAACCAGTCGATGATGAAATACTCTTCAGTTTTTGGATCGTAGATGACAAAACGATTTTTAATAAGGACATCACGAGCCAATGACAGCTCGTTTTCATCTAGACGGCTCTCCGCAATGGCATGAGGATCGGGGAGTTGACAGCAGCCCCCACTAGTTTGGTGCGGAGACGTAAGCAGGTAAAGGTAGAAAAGGTGGGTCTCCCGAGCGAGGTCCCTCGTGCGACGCGCCAACCATACCTGAGGGACTAATTTTGAGAATTTTCTCATAAGATTAGCCCTTCTTCTTGCTGGAAATCAGATTTTTGGGAACTGACGCTGCCGGTTTCTGGCGGTTAATTGCGCGGAGTTGCTGGGCATGCGTTTGGGCTCCTGCGCTTGCACGGATGGCATCGCGTTGCGCCGCCTTTGCGTTGAGCCATGCCTCGAATTCACTTTCGATCCATCCGATGGCGCGCTCGCCAATCTGGACAGGGGCTGGAAAGTCCCCCGTCGATACCATCTCGTAGATGGAGCTGCGCCCCAGTCCCGATCGGAATACCAGTTCCTTGAGTCTCACTATGCGTACGGCCATTCCATCTCTCCGGCGTTTAATGCGAACAGCCGGACGTTAGCGGACGGTCTCAGAAGAAATGGTTGCAGGTTAACAGTTAATTAATTTTCCCCACAAAACATAAGCAGTTGTTTTTGCCCGATATTATAGCTTTTAAGCAGCGAGCCCTTTCCTTCGCGATGCAGACGATTGAGAATTCGGTCGGCGGTTGTCACCCTGGCTAGCTCGGAAATTTGCTGATTCGAATGAGTGATTCGGCGGATGATCTGGACTTGCCAAACGCAGTTCTGCCGAAGTTAACGGTATACAAGCGAACGCGGCGCGGGGGCTTTCGATTCGACTGGCCTTTGAGGCGCTCTGAACGCGTGTGTGCAGTTACAACTGCGCCGGCTGCCTGGGCGCAAAATTTTCGCAGTCACTCTCGCTTGTGTTCCAGCGTCGGGCCGGCGCCGTCTTAGGGTTCGCCGGATGGGCGCTCGAAAGTTCAAACCTGCATTCCGCACTCAGGCGCGTCTGCTCGGTACCACCGTCGACGGCACCCCAGCCCTTATCAGCGAGACAGCCGGATCGCGATGGTGATCGGTTGGGACGAAAACGTCACGGTTCAAATTACAGCGGTTGAGAGATGTTTACGTTGCCAACTGTCCGCTTGAAGCGGAGTTTCTAACGCAAGGGGCACAACAATTTACGATTTCGCCCCAATGGATTCGCTATTCCGATTTCAGAGGCGAGCCGATGGTTTTGAGCTATCCGGGGACTCGCTTGCGAAATAGGGGGAGCCCGCCACCCTCTCGGCAGCGGCCGCCGCCGGGGCTGCCTGTGCAACAAAGGCCGTCGATCCGCGTTGGGGGTTGGTATCAGTGGAGCTTCGACAATGGATCCGGCAACCGCAGCAGTATTGCTTCTACTCTCTTGCAGCCCAGGCGAGGCTGCCGTTTGCAAGCTCATTGAAGCCGCGCCAACCACATATGCGTCGGTTGACGCGTGTCGGGCATCTCTGAAAGACAGGCTCGCAGGTGCGCCCAACGGGGAAATCGTCGGACGATGCCATCCTGTCGACGAGACCGTCACCGGCTCACTCCCCGCCGGCTACACCACCGTTGTTGTCACGCGGGGCGTTGGGAGCAAAGCCATCAGCAATAGCTACATCGTTCAACACAAAGAATAGAAAGGCCCGCCATCGTGAGGTAGCGGGCCAAATGCGACAGCGTGTCGTATTTTCAGGCGTTGCCGGCCGCGCGGAACGCCTTGATGTCCGCCGCCCTTTCGCGGTTCAGCAGTTCGCGAACAGGCTTCAGGATGTCCATCGCATAAACCAGCACATAGCCAATCGACCTAATGTCTTGATCTGAGCGGCGCGTCTCGACCGAGTGCCGCCATTTGCGAGGGTCGACGCCTTGCGGGCAGCCGTAGGGCTTCAGAACTGGCGTGTGGGCGTTCATGACACACCGCCTTTCGTGCGCCTTGCCAATCCTTTCCGCTCATGGCGAACATCACCGGGCTTGTCGGTCTCGACATGAGAAAGGATGATGGCCATCCCGTCCTTGATTTTATCGACATACATGATCCGAAGCGGTGCATCATAGCTTCGCCGGCCGCGAAACAGTGGTGTTCGGCATGTGGTTTGCTCCAAGTGGTGATAAAACCACCATATGAAGCCAGTTCTATGTCGCATGGGGCGTGCCTCAATTGGAGCACTCTTGACCTTGCCAAAGCGGCCGGCGTCGGAGGGAATACAGTCAATCGATTTGAAGCCGGCCAGGATGCTCGGGTCAGCAGTGTAGACAAGATGCGCACCGCACTAGAGGGGGCGGGGGTCGAGTTCATTCCGGAGAATGGGGGCGGTGCCGGTGTGAGGCTGAGGAAGTAAAATGATGATATCGATGCTGGAGAACGTCGCTAACTTTGGCACCGCCGTGTGCGGGGCGCTAGCAGCCTATTTCTGGTGGAAGGTAGCCATGGAAAATACCCCGGCCACGAAAAACCTCACCGCGGAAATGACGAATTTCGATTGGCTTACAAGGCCGCTCGCAGCGCAGGCCAGGAACAACAAGATGGGCGCAACATTTGCCTCGCTGGGGGCAGCCCTTCAGGTGGTGGTTGCCTTGCTCAAATTGGCGTCATTGCGTTTCCGCCAGATCGGCGCGATGTTTGCCTCGGGGAACTGTGGGGGAACTATGCGCAGCCGAGTTTTAGCTGCCGTTGTTGCGGTCATCGCCACAACGTCTATCGCGTTTGCTGATGCCGATACCATGGCTGGCATCAAGGCCGCCTGTACGGCCGATTGGCCGGGCGATTATTCGATGCAGGAATTCTGCATCAACAATCAGGTCGAGTCTTACAATCACCTCGTCCAGATCAACAGCGGGAACCAGAATGGCGACGAAAAGGCCATGCTAGTGAAGTGTCTCGGCGACTGGAAAACGGCGACTGGATCGGACTGGAGCATGGTGGAATTCTGCTACAAAGACCAGCACGAGGCATATGAACGGCTGAACGGAAAGTGAGAGCATACCTCACGCCCTGCGGGTGCGCCGCAGTTCAGCGGCTTCGGCCACCAGGTGGCGCAGATGGTTTTCGATCAGGATCAGGGTTGCCAGGGTGCCGCAGACGGTAGCGGCCACCAGAAAGCCGACCAATAGGCCGACGAGGATTCCGACGAAGCCGGCGCTCGCTCCCTGTTCGTGAAGCTTGTTCCAGCCGGCCGCACCTCCGCCAAGTGTGATGATTACCGCCATCCCTGCATTCAGCGTGGCCAACATGTCCGACAGTGCACGTGTCATCTGAAAATCCCCCAAGTAGAGGCCTACTTTAGCGTGCCACAGATGCCCGCCACCTCGCTGGCGGGGAGCCGCTTGCGAGCCGAAGCCAAACGCACAGACCGCGAGTATCTGGTCAATAACGGTCTTCGCCCCGTCAAAGCCGCCGATGCCCCAGCCCAACATCTCCCACCCTGGCGCCGTCCATTTCCTACTGAAATCGTCAAGCGCGCCCTTCCTAGGGAAGAGCTTTGCTGCCATCTTCGGCCGAGTGAAAACGGGGGGTATTTGGTTATGGGGACCGGCGGCAAATCGGTCAGGTTTCTTTTTGGAGGCACGATCGGATCAGGGATCCTTGCCTATTTGAGCTTTAAGGGACTCTGGCACGCTGCCTTGTTCGCGTTCCTGTATGCGATGCTGTACATGTCGATCGAGGAGGGGTTCGTCAGCGCGGTTGAAAAACTATCGACGAAGCCGCCGGCCGTAAATTGACTTCCCTGCACTTTGGCCAAAAGCTTCAACGCCCACTCAACATCTCCTTGTAGTTGCATGCTTCGCTGGTTATCCAGCTTCCATCTTGCTCGCAGGGGGGACGGTTGGAGCTAAACCATTTGGTGACGTCTGTCAGGGAGCGAGCCTGGTTCTGGCTCTCCTTCCCCTTTGTAAGATTTGGCTTCTTCTCACGTGAACGACGGCGACAACGCTTCCGCTTCCCGCGCCGCTGGCTAATGCCGCAACAGATTGTCAGCCTCGACCTCGACATGGTGGACGACGACGATCAGCCCAAATTAGATCGTAACTTGCTGGACTTGTTGGTAGCCAGACGAGATCACATAAAGGGCAATAGCAGCAGAATATCACTGTTCAATCTATCTCTGTCTGTCTTCCTACTAGCTACATATTTCAAAGTTGGCGCGGATGTGAGCGTGTTCGGGATATCGATTAAAGACTCTCCGGGTGTTCCTGAATTTTTGCTGGCTATCAACGCTACGATGGCCTTGTATATTTCCTCGCTGCAGGCGAACGTCGCCATCCTTGAGGGCGCGATTAGTCATCTAATCAGAAAAGTTTTCCCGATCGGAATATCGAACGTTGTGCGAGCAGCCCTCCTAACTGAAGGCACAATAGGCAAGTATTTCCCGATCAACGTGCCCCACCTTGTGTTCACAGACCTCCATAGGCGTCTGGGAAACTTGTTAGCATACTTCGCTTTACTAATAGGATTTGGAGTTGTTATTATAATAATTGCTTTCAACGTTGCCCTTATGGTCAGCATTTGGCGGGAATCCACGATCGGATTTTATAGCAAGCTCGCGGTTGCGTACGTCGCTGTTTGCGGGTGTTTCTCCTTCCTGTTCATGTTTTTGACAAGGCTGCCTACGAGTTTCACGGACTATTCGCTTTTGCATCGAATCCAAATCGCTGAGCAGTTGAACCCAAAACATGCCGAAGAAATTCGAACGAATGCGTATCGGGCATCGAATGAGGATCTCATGGAGCTGGAGCTTAGAGGTTTTATTAAACCACGCGCCTTCGATGGCAAATGACAGGTTTGCCCTGTTCTTGACGGGGGATACTCCGCGGCAGGCGGTCTAACCGGCCCCGTAGTGTTCCACCGGATGAACTCGACTTCTTTCCCGGCGATCTCCCGCACGGCCTTCAACAGCACCTCGTGCAGGACACACGTCTGCCGGTAGTGGTCGCAGTGTGGCGATATGAACGGTTTCACGATACTCAGGTGCAGCGCTTCCGCTGCCACCAGAAAGCGCTCGATTTCAGCCTGCGACAATTGCTTTGAGGGTTTTGATCTAGCCATGGTGACGAACTCCGTTGAGGGGATCGCCGCAACCAGAGGATTATATTCCCAATTATATACTTGAGAAAGTATCGGGAAATGTCCTATGATTCGAGCCGACAGGCCGGCACCGACAAAGCAGCGGAATTCAAACAGGAGCTAGTCCGTAGGATCATCGCTTGGGAGGGGAGCCCCGAACTTGCCACTGAGTTCGCCGAGGCTCTCTATGAGCTGTTCCTTCGTCACTATGCCGAAGGCAACTTGCCCAAACCAAGTGAGCATAAGCACTAGGCCGGCGCACTCCACGCCGGCTGCATAAAGCTCATCGAGGGTGAGCTTATGGTGTTCCCATTTCAGAGGATCGTCTTTGCTGTAGCGGTTGAGCGTTACGTTCTCTGCGCCTTCTGTCACCCATCCGCTGTGCAATGCCCAATGTCGTATGTCAGCAAGGCGAGTTGCGGTATCCAAAAGAGTTTCTAGCCAGCCTATATGTTCAGCCAACTCAGGTCGGTCGGCAAACGCCTTGCGAATGAACGTTCGCTTCCTCTTGAAGGCGTACGGTGGAGTCGGCTCGAACTTGTGCCCGCCGTGGTGGACGTGCAACTGCCTGACTATCCCGTCCAAGGTTGTTTCGACACCGGCCCAATTTTGCGCTAAATAGCCGATATACATGAACCAGCGTTTTTCGTCCTCAGGGAATGTATCCATGCCTGTCATTGATCAAAAATCCGAAGAGGAACGGTTCAACGGGACGCTCAAGCGGATGCTGAAGACGCCGCCAAAGCCGCATCAAGAACGACGCGACAAACAGGCCGAAGAAGCCCCCAAATCCGATACAAAGGGACTCGCAAAGAAAACAAAACAGTAGCATGGTGCAAGCAATCTTGGGGGGATTGCAAATGCAGCCATCGGTCCAATCCGCCGATAGGTAAGGCGCTTGCCTTCGATCATGGCAAGCAACTGGTCGTGGCGCTCGCTATCGGTGACGCCAAGAGCGGTGCGGCGATTGTAGCGGAAATCAAATTCCGACAGGTAGCGGTGCAGGTGAGCCTCGCCGCAATGCTGGTAGACTCCGACCATGCCGCGCTTGAAGACGGAGAACACGTTTTCAATGGTGTTCGTATGGACGATGCGGTCGGCTTCGTAGCGCACGTATTCGCCGCCAGTGTGCTTGACCGTAGCGTGGTCTGCGAACTCTTTTCCGGTGATCGGATAGAAGTTGGACTCGTCCAAGCGGGCCGGACGACTTGACGTCTTCCTTCATGGCTTCGCGGATGCGGTAAGCCATAAACCAGGCGGTCTTGTAGGTGACGCCAAGCATACGGTGTAGCTGGTGAGCGGACATGCCCTTCTTTGACGAAGCCATGAGGAACGTAGCCAGAAGCCACTTGTTCAAGGCGATTTTGGAACGCTCGAACACGGTGCCGACAGTGACGGTGAACTGTTCGCGGCATTCCATGCAGTTGTACAGGCCGGGGCGGTGAGCCTTGCCTTCCATCTTGGTGATGCGCTCAGAACGCGCGTTGCCGCAATGCGGGCAGTTAGGCCCATGCGGCCAACGCTGCGCTTCCAAATGGATGCGGGCGGCGTCGGCGTCTTGGAAGATTGGGCTGTCGAGTTTCATGGCTAAGTGCTCATACTTTGTCACGTATATAATTGGGATTATATTCCTCGCTTCGCTCTCTGTGGCAAGGGCTATTCGGGCAGACCTGACTCGTAATGCACAATCGCGTCGAGCACGGTTCATAGACGCTGCCGGTATGTTCCTCGATTTCCGCGCTGCCGATCCCGGCCGCCTTGGCGTCTTTGAATAGTTGCTCCATCGCCTCCGCGACTGAAAT
>NZ_RZTC01000016.1:0-77565 GCF_004023165.1 Mesorhizobium sp. M7A.F.Ca.MR.176.00.0.0
AATCCGACCTCTCCCCGAGGGGAGAGGAGGCTGGCGCCAGCGTTGGCTATCTCTTCTCCCCTCGGGGAGAAGGTGGCCGCGTAGCGGCCGGACGAGGGGGCCTTGCTCAATCCGGCCCAAAACCCGGACTTGTCGCGCTCCCATCATCCAGCTTCGACAGCCACTCGACCAACGCCGGACGATAGCGCGTAAGGCCCTTGTAGTTGGCGAGTTCGTCAGGCAGGTCACGGATGACGCGGTGCAGGCGCCGTGCCCATTTCGGCTGCGTCACCAGTTCGTCCATCTTGATCAGATAGCAGCGGATCGGGAAGACGATGCCGTTGGAGCGCGGCAGCCGCCAGAAACTCTGCAGCTCGACCCGCAGATGCACCTTGTCGCCGACATTCTCCGGCGTCACCGTCGCCCGGTCCGGTCCCCATTTGTGATAGTTCTCCGGGCTGGTGTCGAGGCGTGGATTGATGGTCATCGTCCAATTCAGGCGCCGTGCCGGCTTGCCTTGCTGGATGTTGGTGAGGAATTTCAGCGCCCTGACGAAAATCCCCTTCTCATGCGCCAGCGGCACCGGCGCGTGCCATTCGAAGAAGTTCATGCCGATGTCGAAATCGAGCGACCAGTCGGCCTGGGTGGTGACCATGCCGGCATCCATCCACAGATTGCCGTCGCGCTGGTCGAGGATGCAGAAATCACCCTGGCTCTGCCGGGTGATGTATTCCATCGGCCCATAAGGCAGCGTCGAGGTGTCGCCGAAGGTGAAGGTGTCGTCGATGCCGAGCGGGCGGTTGATCCAGCGCCAGCGGTCGCCATCGCGGGTCAGCGTGAAATGCTCGGGATAGCCCAGCGCCTGCTGCTCCATCAGCAGTTCCAGCAGGTCCCAGCCGGCCAGCGTCATGTGCGGCAGCGACTGGCAGCGCAGCGGATCCTCGGCCAGCACCAGCGCGCGGTCCTGCATCTCGGCGACATAGTGCTCGTCGACATCGATCGGGTTTTCCAGCACGCTACCCTTCGGCCCGACGACATGCGGCTCGATGTTGACCGCATACATGTAGGCGTCTTCGTGGAACGGAAACGGGAAGCGCCTGATGTGCTCCGGGCTGTTCTTGAAGGTGAAGTCGTCGCGGAACGTTTCCTTGCGAAAGGTGATGCCCATGATTTTCTCCTAGCGCTCCAACACCAGCGACCGGCCTTCGAAGCGCGACACGCACGGCATGATCTTACAGCCCGAACGGTGCTCTTCGTCGCTCAGCCAGTGGTCGTTGTGGATGAACTTGCCGTCATAGGAGACGACGTTGGTTTCGCACTGGCCGCAGACGCCGCCGCGGCAGAGATAGGGCGGATCGACGCCGGCCGCCTCGATCGCCTCGAGCAGGCTCTGCTGTTCATCGACGCGGATCGTCTTGCCGCTGACGGCGAGCGTCACGTCGAACGGCAGTCCGGGCTGGGGTGCGGCGAAATGCTCGAAATGCACGGTTTCCGCCGGCCAGCCGAGGCTTGCCGCGCGATCGCGCACCCAGTTGATCATGCCGGCCGGGCCGCAGACATAGAGATGCGTGCCGAGCGGCTGCGTCGACAGCAACCGGTCGAGTTCGATGCGCTCGTCGAGGTCGTCATGATAGAGCCTGACCCTGCGGTCGTAGCGCTCGCGCAGCACATCGGCATAGGTGCCGAGCGATGCGGTGCGGCAGGTGTAGTGCAGCTCGAAATTGCCGCCTTCCGCCGCCAGCTGCGCGGTCTGCGCCATGAAAGGCGTGATGCCGATGCCGCCGGCCAGCATCAGGTGCTTTTTGGCGCGCAGGTCGAGCGAGAACAGGTTGACCGGGTAGCTGACCACCATCTCCAGGCCAGGCCGGACATTCCGGTGCATGAACAGCGAGCCGCCACGGCCGACATCGTCGCGGCGTACCGAGATCGTGTATTCGCGCGTGTCGAGCGGCGAGCCCATCAGCGAATAGGGATTGAGCCGGGTCCGCTCGCCGTCGCGCATCTCGACCACGACATGGGCGCCGCCGGAAAAGGTCGGCAACAGCTCACCGTCGCGCCGGCGGAAATGGAAGCGGGTGACTAGGTCGTTGACCGGGACGACGTCGCTGACGACGACATCGAGTTTTGTTGTGCCGGTGCTCATCGAAAAATCTCCTCCAGCGGAGGAATCTCTGAGCGATCTTCCGCATTGATGCAGACGCCCTGGAACGCGGCGATGCGCCTGGAGTAGTGATCGCGCACCAGAAGCAGCAGGCCGCAATGCGCGCAGGTCGCCGGCTGCGTGGTCACATCCTCGGTGATGCCCTTGCAGTGGACGCATTGCATGCGCCGCGCCAGCGAGCCGCGGTGCTCGGTCTGGATCGAGGTGTGGTCGATGCCGGCTTCAAGCGCCACCTGCATCGCCTGGCCGATCAGGCCCTCGGTGCCCGAGAGATAGAGGCGCAGGCCCATATGCGCGTTGGCGAGTGTCTGCCTGAGCCGTGGCAGCAGGCTGGCGAAGGACGGTGCCTGATGAAACTGTGCCGGTTTCAGCGCTTCGAGGGCGGCGATGGGTTTTCCGTCAGGCCCAGGAATGAAGACGATTTCGGCGTCGTCGAAAAACCCGGGCGGCGCCCTCTCGGCCATCTCCGCTATTGCCAGCGCCCCTTCCGCATCCGCGATAAAAAGATGATGCTTGCCGGCTTGCGGAGACAAGGTTCCGTAAACGGGCCGGCTGATGATGCTTTTGGCTGCCATTTAAGTCTTCGTGCCTCGAACCCCTCGCTATCGACTATGCCTCAACCTTTCGCCGTGCGCTTGGTCTTCTTGGGATCGTCGAACGGAAGCGGCTGCGCGGTGGCCTTGATGGCGCCGCTCTTGTTGCGGATTTCGAGCTTGGTGTCCTTTACCGCGCAGTCAACGTCGAGGCGGGCGATGCCCATCGATTTCTCGACCAGCGGCGAATACATGGCGCAGGTCACCACGCCGACCTTCTTGCCGTCGCGGTAGACCGGCGCCCCTTCATCGGCCGGCTCCTTGCCATCGAGCCGCACGCCATAGATCTTGAAGCGCTCCTTGCCTTTCAGGCGATAGTGCTCCTCGGCGCCGCGAAAGCCGGTCTTGCCGGGGCTGACGGTGAAGTCGAGGCCGAGTTCCCACAGCGTGTCGCCGGGGCCTTCGTTCTCAAACGGATATTTCTGCGAATTGTCGTAGGGGTAGAAGAGCAGATAACTTTCGACACGCAGCATGTCGAGAGTGGTGAAGCGGCACGGAATGATGCCGGCGCTCTTGCCTTCGTCGAGGATCCTGTCCCAGATCGTGCCGGCATCCTGGCCACGGCAGAAGATCTCGTAGCCGCGCTCGCCGGTATAGCCGGTGCGCGAGATCATGACAGGCAAGCCGAACAGCTGCGCCTGCATGTGATGGAAATAGTTGAGGTCGCGAATGCCCGGCACATGCTTGGCCAGATAGTCGACGGCGGTTGGCCCCTGCAGCGACAGATCGTGCAGGTTGTCGTCGAAGCGCAGCGAGACGTCGCGTCCTACCGAAGCACGCTGCAACTCCTCATGGCCGGTGCCCGAACCATGCACGACCATCCATGCATTCGGTCCGGTCCGGTAGAGTATACAGTCGTCGGTGAATTTTCCCGCCTCGTTCAGCATGCAGGCATAGGCTGACTTGCCGGGATAGATCTTTTCGACATCGCGCGTCGTCGCCAGGTCGATCAGGTGTGAGGCATGCGGCCCGGTGATGTGGACTTTCTTGAGGCCGGAGACATCCATCAGACCAGCCTTGGTGCGGATGGCGATGTACTCCTCGTCGGCATCCTTGTCGTAGGTCCAGGCGGTTCCCATGCCGCTCCAGTCTTCGAGCTTCGAACCGAGCGCGCGATGGCGATCCGCCAGGGTCGAAAATCTCCAGGATGCCGTCATCCGCTCGTCCTCCGTTTCGATAATGCTCTGCTGTTCCCTGCCCCCTGCGCAGCGGCGGGAGCTTTGGCCGAATATTGATCGCAAACCTCCGGGCGCCGCAATACCCATAAGCAATTAATTTCATTGTCAGGCAAAATCCGCCGCGCAAACCAAACGGTCAACCCCACGTAAATCGCGCTTGACAATTGCGAGATTCAGACGGAATTTATGAAAAAAATTTCACTCTGTTGAAAGAGGACGGCGGACGGGGATTCGGAACCGGACGGCGGAAAAGGGGAGAAACCGATGTCAGACATGCAACAGCGCATCGAAGCGCTGTATCGTTCCGACGTGCGCGGAGCCGCGCTCCTGATCGTCTGCCTGTGGGCGACGATCCTCTTCGTCCTCCTCATGACATGGCCCTACATCCCGCACAGCGGCATCAAGGCCGTGGTCGCGATCGCCGCCGCCGCCGTGCTGATCTTCAACACGGCCGCCATCCTGGCGATGGTCAAGCACTACAAGGAAGACAAGGAATTCATCTACGGGCTCGATATCAAGAACGCCGACGCGTTCCGCAACCGCAAGTCCTGAGGGGTAAAAGAGATGTCCCGCTACACGCCGCCGGAACAAAGCAAGGCCGGGCAGGTTTTCGACATCGCCGTCGTCGTCGTTGCCATTTTCGTGGCACTGTGGCTACCGCTCAAGCTGGGCCTCGCCGGCGCGGCGAAATCCATCGACGCGCTCGACGCCAAGACCTGGGAAGCGCTAGGCCAGAACCCGACCATGGCGTCTATCTGGGAAAAGCTCGGCTATACGCCCGAGACCGCGCACGACATCATCCAGAACCGCTTCCACTATGTCATCGACTGGCCGACGCTGATCATCATGGCGGCGGTGCTGATCGGTTATTTCGTCTTCCTGTTTCGTGCATCAGACCGCGAATATCGCGACGTCATCAACGAAAAATTCGACGACAAGTAAGAGTTCTGAGGACGATTTAATCGGGGGACACGATCATGTGGGTAGCACTCTCTTACGCATGCTGGGGCATCTCGATCGTGCTCGCTTTGTGGATGCTCTACGACTGGTTCAAGGTTGACACGACCTTCTCCGAAGAGGTGCTGACCTCGTCTCGCGAGGGCGAACTGGAAGCCACTTCCGAAAAACACCGGATCTGAGTGAGGATTGAACAATGACGATCGCACTTGAACCGGCTGCCCCGGCTGCCCAAGGGGACAGAGTTTCACTCCTGCGCGTGCTCGGACCGGCCCATGTCTGGGCGCTCGGCGTCGGCATCGTCCTGGTCGGCGAATTCACCGGCTGGAATTTCTCGGCGGACAAGGGTGGCGCACTGGCCGCGCTGATCGTCTGCTGGGTCGTGGGATTGCTCTACACCTCGGTCGCCATGATCGATTCCGAGGTGACATCGACCGTGGCCGCCGCCGGCGGCCAGTATGCGCAGGCAAAGCACATCGTCGGACCGCTGATGGCGTTCAACGTCGCGCTGTTCCTGGTCTTTGCCTACACCATGCTCGAAGTATCCGACGCCATCCTGCTCGGCGACACCATCGTCGCCAAGGCCGGCGTCGAAGGGCTCACCCACAATTCCTTCATCGCCGCGACCATCGTCGTGCTGGCGTGGCTGAACTATCGCGGCGTGCTGATGACGCTCAATGTCAACTTCGTCATCACAGCGGTCGCCTATATCTCGATCGTCATCCTGTTCTTTTCGGTCAGCCCGTGGACGCAAGGCGCCGTGCTGAAGCTGAACGAGCTGGTCACGCCAGGCAATGCGCTCCCCTATGGCTGGATCGGCGTCATCGCCGCCTTCCAGTTCGGCATCTGGTACTATCTCGGCATCGAAGGCACCACACAGGCCGCCGAGGAAGTGCGCTCGCCGGCCCGCTCGCTGCCTTACGGCACCATGGCCGGCATGATCACGCTTTTGATCGCCGCCGCCATGACCTGGTATGTCTGCGCCTCGATGATGCCATGGGAATATCTCGGCATCACCTATTATCCGCTGTGGGACGCCGGCAAGCTGACTGGCAGCCCGCTGCTCGAGAACCTGTTGTTCGTCGCCACGCTGCTTGCTGCAATGGCCTCCGCCAATGGCTGCATCAACGATGCGGCGCGCGCCTGGTTCTCGCTCGGCCGCGACCGCTATCTGCCGACATGGTTCTCGGCCGTGCATCCGAGATATCGCACGCCCTATCGTTCGATCCTGTTCCTGCTGCCGATCGCGCTGGCCTTCGCCTTCATCGCCGACCTCAACCAGGCGATCACCTTCTCGATCCTGTCGGGCGTGCTGCAATACACGTTCATGAGCATCAACATCATCATGTTCCGCAAGAAGTGGCCGCTCGGCTCGATCCGCCGCGGCTACACGCACCCCTTCCACCCGATCCCGGCCATCGTGCTGTTTTGCCTGTGCGTGGTGACCTTCTTCGCCATCTTCCTCGGCTTCGGCTCGCAACTGATCGCCATGGTCGCCTTCTATTTCCTGATCTCACTGTGGTTCCATTTCTATCGCTACAAATTCGTGCGGCGCGGCGATCAGTTCACCATGCCGTGGCCGAAGCCGCAGGGTTATTGATGGGAGTAGGCCGGTCCGTATCCTGGATGGGCGTGGCATGAGAAAATGTCCGAGCTGACATCAGCACTGCTGGCCGGAGCCATTGTCCTGGCTATCGTTCTCCACCTTGCCTGGCAGGCGCGTGCCAGCCGCAACAGGGCATCGATGGCGCTTGCCGTCGAGCAGGACCGCATCCGCACAGCCATCGCCGACGCAGCCAATGTCTCGGACGGCACCGCCGGTGTCATCACCTGGGAAGGGTCCTGGAACAGCAAACGTGTCCAGGTGCGCACCATCGTCGACACACTGGCGACGCGGAAACTGCCGGCGCGCTGGCTCAGTGTTTCGATCACTGAGCCGGTGGCCGTGCCCGGCACCTTCGATATGATGATGCGGCCGGGGTCGCCGACGACCTTCTCCAATTTCGATCATCTCGACCACACGCTGCCGAAGAGTTCGGCATTTCCGGCCGAGGCCGTGTTGCGGACGGATCGCAGGGGCGTCCACTTCCCACTGGAGACCATCGCCGGCCACCTCGGGATTTTTTCCGAAGGGCGCGCCAAGGAACTGCTGATCACCCCGAAAGGGGTACGCATCGTGTGGCTGCTGGCCGAAGCCGAACGGGCGCGCTACGGTGTGTTCAGGCAGGCCGAATTTGGCGACGCCACACTCGATCCCGCGCTGATCGAAAGACTGCTGGTGTCGGTGTCGGCGCTTCGCGACGCCATCAACAAAAGCGAACGCCAAGCCGCATGACCATTCCCACCACGGCACCCACCAATCCTTATCTGGTTCTCGGCGCCGCAATCGTGCTGCCGGGAAGCGGGCACGTCATTCTCGGCGTGCCGGTGCGCGGCCTTCAGTTCCTTTTCTTCATGGTGATCCTGGCATGGGTGACGGCCAAGATCGCACCGTCGGATGCCAGCTTTGTCGGCCGTCACGCCGGCGGCTTCCTGATCTATGCCTTGTCGATTCTCGACGCCTACAAGCTCGCCCGCATCCGCACCGCCAAATGGGTTCACAATGCCCGGCGAGACGGCGACAGTGCGCAGAGCGGCATTGAGCCGCATAGGTAACTGGAGGAATATTTTTTTCATACGATTGAATTTGTGCGGCTCATTCGATACATCCTCTCTTAGCTACAAACGATCTCTTAGCTACAAACATCGGGAGGCTGACATGTGTGGAATTGTCGGACTGTTTTTGAAGGACAAGTCGCTGGAACCCCAGCTTGGTGCGATGCTGTCGCAGATGCTGATCTCCCTCAGCGACCGCGGTCCCGATAGCGCCGGTATCGCCATCTATGGCGCGCCTTCCAAGAATGAGGCCAAGATCACCATCCAGTCAGCCAGGCCCGACCGCGATTTCCGCGGCCTCGAGGCGGAGCTCGCCAAGGCCATCGGCACGCCGGTGACGATCGCGGTGAAATCCACCCATGCCGTCGTCAGGACCACGCCGGCCAAGATCGATGAAGCGCGCGAAACCATCCAGGCGCTGCGCCCCGACATCCGCATCATGGGCGCCGGCGACGTTGTCGAGATCTACAAGGAAGTCGGCCTGCCGGAGGCCGTCGTCGAGCGCTTCGATGTCCGCAAGATGACCGGCACGCATGGCATCGGCCATACCCGCATGGCAACGGAATCGGCGGTGACGACGATGGGCGCGCACCCGTTCTCGACCGGCGCCGACCAGTGCCTGGTGCACAATGGCTCGCTGTCGAACCACAACAACGTCCGCCGCGAGTTGATCCGTGAAGGCATGACCTTCGAGACCGAGAACGACACTGAAGTGGCCGCCGCCTATCTTTCGTCGCAGATGGCGCATGGCAAGAATCTCGGCGAGGCGCTGGAAGGCACGCTCTCCGACCTCGACGGCTTCTTCACCTTCGTCGTCGGCACCAAGAACGGTTTTGGCGTGGTGCGCGATCCGATCGCCTGCAAGCCTGCCGTGATGGCCGAAACCGACCAGTATGTCGCCTTCGGCTCGGAATATCGCGCGCTGACCAAACTACCCGGCATAGACAATGCGAGGGTCTGGGAACCCGAGCCCGCAACCGTCTATTTCTGGGAGCATTGAATTCATGTCGGCAACCACGCTTTCAAAGACCGCAGCACATGACCCTCGGGTCTTCGATCTTGACCAATCGTCGCTGCGCGAACTCAACCAGGCGCTGCACAATCTGTCGCCCGGCTCGAATGAAACGGCCTGGGAAGTGCTGAACCCGAAAGGCAGCCATTCGGTCGCCGTTGGCGTCGACCAGCCTGTTGCCATCGATGTGCGTGGCAGCGTCGGCTATTATTGCGGCGGCATGAATTCCGGCAGCACCATCACCGTGCATGGCTCGGCGGGTCCCGGCGTCGGCGAGAACATGATGTCGGGCTCGATCACCATCAAAGGCGACGCCAGCCAGTATGCCGGCGCCACCGGCAAGGGCGGCCTGCTGGTCATCGAAGGCAATGCCTCGTCGCGCTGCGGCATCTCGATGAAGGGCATCGACATCGTCGTGCACGGCAATATCGGCCACATGTCGGCCTTCATGGCGCAGTCGGGCAATCTGGTGGTGCTGGGCGATGCCGGCGACGCGCTGGGCGATTCCATCTACGAGGCGCGGCTCTTCGTGCGCGGCAAGGTCGACAGCCTGGGTGCCGACTGCATCGCCAAGGAGATGCGGGCTGAGCATCTGGAATTGCTGCAAGGCCTGCTCGACCGCGCCGGTGTCACCGGCGTCAAGCCGTCGGAGTTCAAGCGCTACGGCTCGGCGCGCACGCTCTACAATTTCAATATCGACAACGCCGACGCGTATTGAGGCAGCATGACCTATCGCAACCCTCCGACGACGCCGCGCAAATCCGCGACCTTCGACGACTATACGCTTTCCGAAATCCGCCGTGCCGCGGCGACCGGCATCTATGACATCCGCGGCGCCGGCGCCAAGCGCAAGCTGCCGCATTTCGACGACCTTCTGTTCCTCGGCGCATCGATCTCGCGCTATCCGCTCGAAGGCTATCGCGAGCGCTGCGACACATCAGTCGTGCTCGGCTCTCGCCATGCCAAGAAGCCGATCGAGCTAAATATCCCGATCACCATCGCCGGCATGAGCTTCGGCTCACTGTCAGGCCCCGCCAAGGAGGCACTCGGGCGCGGCGCGACCCTGTCGGGCACCTCGACCACGACGGGCGACGGCGGCATGACCGAGGAAGAGCGCGGCCATTCAAAGCAGCTGGTCTATCAATATCTGCCGTCGCGCTACGGCATGAACCCGCGCGATTTGCGCCGCGCCGATGCGATCGAAGTCGTCGTCGGCCAGGGTGCCAAACCGGGTGGTGGCGGCATGCTGCTTGGCCAGAAGATTTCGGATCGCGTCGCCGAAATGCGCACGCTGCCGAAAGGCATCGACCAGCGCTCGGCCTCCCGCCACCCCGACTGGACCGGCCCCGACGATCTCGAGATCAAGATCCTCGAGCTGCGCGAGATCACCGACTGGGAAAAGCCGATCTACGTCAAGGTCGGCGGCGCCCGGCCCTACTACGACACCGCGCTTGCCGTGAAGGCCGGCGCCGATGTCGTTGTCGTCGACGGCATGCAGGGCGGCACCGCCGCCACCCAGGAAGTGTTCATCGAAAATGTCGGTATGCCGACGCTTGCCTGCATCAGGCCGGCGGTACAGGCGCTGCAGGATCTGGGCATGCACCGCAAGGTGCAGCTGATCGTCTCCGGCGGCATCCGCAACGGCGCCGATGTCGCCAAGGCGCTGGCGCTCGGCGTCGACGCGGTCTCGATCGGCACGGCTGCCCTCGTCGCGCTCGGCGACAACGATCCCCGCTGGGAGGCCGAGTATAACGAGCTCGGCACCACGGCCGGCGCCTATGACGACTGGCACGAGGGGCGCGACCCCGCCGGCATCACCACGCAGGACCCGGAATTGATGAAGCGGGTCGACCCGGTGGCTGCCGGGCGCCGGCTGGCGAACTACCTCAAGGTGATGACGCTGGAAGCGCAGACCATCGCGCGTGCGTGCGGCAAGAACAGCCTGCACAATCTTGAACCCGAGGACCTCGTCGCGCTGACGATCGAGGCAGCCGCCATGGCCGGCGTGCCGCTGGCCGGCACCAACTGGATACCGGGGAAGAACGGCTTCTGATCAACGAAGGGCCGACTCCCGCATACTCGGGAACAACAATCGATAAAAATGGGGAACTAGCGTGGCAACTGATCTTGCAGAATTCGCAAGGGCGAAAAACGTCAAATATTTCATGATTTCCTACACTGACCTGTTCAGTGGCCAGCGTGCCAAGCTGGTGCCGGCGCAGGCAATCGCCGACATGCAGAAGGACGGCGCCGGCTTTGCCGGGTTCGCCACCTGGCTGGACCTGACGCCGGCACATCCCGACATGCTGGCGGTGCCGGATCCGGATTCGGTGATCCAGCTGCCGTGGAAGCCTGAGGTCGCCTGGGTCGCGGCCAACTGCATCATGGACGACAAGGAGGTCGACCAGGCGCCGCGCAACACGCTGAAGCGGCTGATCGCAGAGGCCGCCAGCGACGGCATGCACGTCAAGACCGGCGTCGAGGCCGAGTTCTTCCTGATCTCGCCGGATGGCAAGACGATTTCCGACGAATACGACACGGCCTCAAAGCCCTGCTACGACCAGCAAGCGGTGATGCGCCGCTATGACGTCATCGCCGAGATCTGCGACCACATGCTGGCGCTCGGCTGGGGCGCCTACCAGAACGACCACGAGGATGCCAACGGCCAATTCGAGATGAACTGGGCCTTCGACGACGCGCTGGCGACCGCCGACAAGCACTCGTTCTTCAAGTTCATGGTCAAGTCGATCGCCGAGAAGCACGGCCTGCGCGCGACTTTCATGCCCAAACCCTTCCAGGGCCTGACCGGCAATGGCTGCCATGCCCATATTTCGGTCTGGGACAAATCGGGCAAGACCAACGTTTTCGCCGACAATGCGATGGAACTCGGCCTGTCGGCCAAGGGCCGGAATTTCCTCGGCGGCATCATGAAGCATGCTTCCGCGCTTGCTGCGATCACCAACCCGACGGTCAACTCCTACAAGCGCATCAACGCGCCGCGCACCATCTCGGGCGCGACCTGGGCGCCGAACACGGTGACCTGGACCGGCAACAACCGGACCCACATGG
Source organism: Mesorhizobium sp. M7A.F.Ca.MR.176.00.0.0 (assembly GCF_004023165.1). NCBI lineage: Bacteria > Pseudomonadati > Pseudomonadota > Alphaproteobacteria > Hyphomicrobiales > Phyllobacteriaceae > Mesorhizobium > Mesorhizobium sp. M7A.F.Ca.MR.176.00.0.0. Next base: position 11,605 of record NZ_RZTC01000016.1, read on the forward strand.
TGCGCGTGCCCGGCCCCGGCCGCTTCGAGCTGCGGCTGCCGGATGGTGCTGCCAACCCTTATCTGCTGCAGGCGGTTATCATCGCCGCCGGCCTCGACGGCATCCGCTCGAAGGCCGATCCCGGCAAGCGCTACGACATCGACATGTACCAGCATGGGCACACGGTGAAGGGCGCTCCAAAACTGCCGCTCAACCTGCTCGACGCCTTGCGAGAGTTCGACAAGGACAAATCGCTCAAGGCGGCGCTGGGTGAGGAATTCTCGTCGGCCTACCTAAAGCTGAAGCACCAGGAATGGAATTCCTATGCTTCGCACTTCACGCAATGGGAGCGCGACCACACGCTGGATATCTGACCACCAGCGCGGTGCGAGCGACCTCGGAATGAACTGATGAAATATTCTATCTTCTCGCTCGCCCGCGCCGCCCTGTCCGGCCACAAGAACTGGCAGCGCACCTGGCGCGACGCCACGCCGAAGGATCGCTACGACGTGGTGATCATCGGCGGCGGCGGCCACGGGCTTGCCACCGCCTGGTTTCTCGCCAGCGAGTACGGCATCAAGAATGTCGCCGTACTCGAAAAAGGCTGGATCGGCTCCGGCAATGCCGGCCGCAACACCACCATCATCCGCTCCAATTACGGTCTGCCCGGCAACACCGGCTTCTACGAATTGTCGATGAAGCTGTGGGAGCGGATGGAGCAGGACCTCAACTACAATGCGATGGTCAGCCAGCGCGGCGTCATCAACCTCTACCACTCCGACGCACAGCGCGACGCTTATGCGCGGCGCGGCAACACCATGCGCATCAACGGCATCGACGCCGAACTGCTCGACCTCGCTGCCGTCAAGAAGATGATCCCGTTCCTGAACTTCGACAATGCGCGCTTTCCCGTGCAAGGCGGGCTCTTGCAGCGGCGCGGCGGCACGGCGCGGCACGATGCGGTGGTCTGGGGCTATGCCCATGCGGCGAGCGAACTCGGCGTCGACATCATCCAGAATTGCGAAGTCACCGGCTTCGTCAGGGACGCCAATGGCAAGGTGACCGGCGTCGAGACATCGCGCGGCAAGATCGGTGCCGGCAAGGTCGGCATGGCGGTCGCCGGAAGTTCGTCGCGCGTCGCGGCGATGGCCGGCCTGCGCCTGCCGATCGAGAGCCATGTGCTGCAGGCCTTTGTCTCCGAGGCGATCAAGCCGCTCATCCCTGGCGTCATGACCTTCGGCGCCGGCCATTTCTACGTCAGCCAGTCCGACAAGGGCGGGCTGGTCTTCGGCGGCGATATAGACGGCTACAATTCCTACGCCCAGCGCGGCAACATGCCTGTGATGGAGGATGTCTGCGAGGGCGGCATGGCGCTGATGCCGATGATCGGCCGCGTGCGCCTGCTGCGCCAGTGGGGCGGCATCATGGACATGTCGATGGATGGCTCGCCGATCATCGACAAGACACCGGTCGACGGGCTCTATCTCAACGCCGGCTGGTGCTATGGCGGCTTCAAGGCGACGCCGGGCTCCGGCTTTGTCTTTGCCCACCTTCTGGCCCGCGATGAATCGCACGAAGAGGCCGCACGGTTCCGCCTCGACCGGTTCCGGACTGGTGCGATGATCGACGAAAAGGGCCAGGGCGCCCAACCGAACCTGCATTGAAGGCGGTCTAGAACAGCATGCGCATTGTCTGTCCCTTTTGCGGCGAACGCGAACTCGGCGAGTTCACCTATCTCGGCGATGCCAAGCCGGTGCGGCCGGTCGCCGACGCCTCGGAAGACGAGGTCTTCGACTATATCTATCTGCGCGACAATGTCGCCGGCGAGACCAGCGAATACTGGTACCATGGCGGCGGCTGCCGGGCCTGGCTGAAGGTCACACGCAACACGCTGACGCATGAGATTTCCGCCGTTGAGCCGGCGGCTGGCGTGGGTGCGAGGCAGGTCGCGAAATGAATTTTCTTGTGCAAGTCAGCGCCGCCCCTCACCTGCCTGCCGGCATCCTCTCCCTGTATAGAGACGGGGAGAGGGACGCTGGCCGCAACCTGGCCGCTATTCCTGCAGCGTTGATGATTAGCGAAATCGTGGACGAGAGCGTCCTTCTCCCCGTCACTATACGGGGAGAAGTGCCCGGCAGGGCGATGAGGGGCGGCTCGACGCTGCCGCATGACATCGAAGCGACGAAGGGTCGGCAATCGTGACTTCCAGCCAATCCCATCGTCTCACGTCCGGCGGTCTCATCGACCGCTCGGTGCCACTGAACTTCCGTTTCGACGGCAAGGCTTTCTTCGGCTTCCAGGGCGATACGCTCGCCTCCGCGCTGATCGCCAACGGCGTCAAGCTGGTCGGCCGCTCGTTCAAATACCATCGCCCGCGCGGTATTCTCACCGCTGGTTCGGAAGAACCCAACGCGCTGGTCGAGCTGCGCACCGGCGCACGGCGCGAGCCGAACACCAAGGCGACGACAGCCGAACTCTATGACGGGCTCGAGGCCGCCAGCCAGAACCGATGGCCGTCGCTGCGCCACGATGTGATGTCGGTGAACCAGCTGTTCGCGCCGATCTTCGTCGCCGGCTTCTACTACAAGACCTTCATGTGGCCGGCGAAGTTCTGGGAAGCGATCTACGAGCCGGCGATCCGCCGCGCCGCCGGCCTCGGCCGTGCCTCAGGCATCGCCGATCCCGATCACTACGACAAGGCATGGGCGCATTGCGATGTGCTGATCGCCGGTTCAGGTCCGGCCGGTTTGGCCGCGGCATTGGCAGCCGGCCGTGCAGGTGCCCGCGTCATCCTGTGCGAAGAGGATTTTGTCCCCGGCGGCCGCCTGCTGTCGGATGGCGGCACGATCGATGGTGTGCTGGCAGCCGAATGGCTGTCGCGGACGCTGGCTGAATTGGCCGATATGCCGGACGTCCGCATCATGACCCGCACGACATTGTTCGGCGTCTACGATGGCGGCACCTATGGCGCGATCGAGCGGGTCAACGACCACCTGCCCTCCCCGCCTCAGCATCAGGTGCGCCAGCGGCTGTGGCGGATCGTGGCGAAGCGCTGCGTTGTCGCGGCCGGCGCCATCGAACGGCCGATCGTCTTTGCCGGCAACGACACGCCCGGTGTTATGATGGCGTCCGCCATGCGCACCTATGTCGCGCGCTATGCGGCGACACCGGCAAAGCGCCTCGCGCTGTTCACCAACAATGAGGATGGCTGGCGTACGGTCGAGACTGCACTCGGGGCCGGCCTGCAGATCGCGGCGGTCATCGATGCAGGGTCCGAAGTGTCGCCGGCGCATCGTTCGCTGGCCTCCAAGGGTGGCTTCCCGGTGCTGCATGGTTCCGTCAGTGGCGTCGATGGCGGCAAGAATGGCGTCAGGAAAATCGCGGTCTCGCTGACCGGTGGCGCGCGCGCCGAGGTCGAGGCGGACGGCCTCGCGGTCTCTGGCGGCTGGAACCCGGCTGTCGGGCTGACTTCCTACCATCGTGGCCGGCCGAAATGGCAGAACGACATATCTGCCTTCGTGCCGGACGGCGCGCCTCCAGGCATGGTCGCCGCGGGTGCCGCCAATGGCGATTTCGGCCTCGGCGCCTGCCTGAGCCAGGGATTTGCCGCCGGCGCGGCAGCGGCGCGTGACACGGGACATAGCGGCACAGTGGGTATCGCGCCTGCCGCCGACGACGAGGCATTCTCGCTGACGCCGCTATGGCACGTCGCCGGCAAGGGCAAGGCGTTTGTCGATTACCAGCACGACGTCACCGCCTCCGACATCGAACTGGCGCAACGCGAAGGCTTTGAATCCGTCGAGCACCTGAAGCGCTACACGACGCTAGGCATGGCGACCGACCAGGGCAAGACCTCCAATGTCGCCGGCCTTGCCATCATGGCCGCGGTCAGCGGCCGTTCGATCCCCGAGACCGGCACGACAATCTACCGGCCGCCTTACGTGCCGGTCGCCATCGGCGCCTTCGCCGGTCATCATCGCGACGAGACGTTCCATGCGACGCGGCTGACGCCGTCGCATCACTGGGCGGCCGAACAGGGCGCCGTCTTCGTCGACACCGGCCTGTGGAAGCGTGCGCAATGGTACCCTCGCGCCGGCGAGAAGGACTGGCTGGAATCGGTGACCCGCGAGGTCAAGGCGGTGCGCGGCGGCGTCGGCTTCTGCGATGTCTCGACGCTCGGCAAGATCGACGTGCACGGTCCCGATGCCGGCGCTTTCCTGGATCGCGTCTACATCAACACCTTCTCCAGCCTGGCCGTTGGCAAGGCGCGCTATGGGCTGATGCTGCGCGAGGACGGCATCGTCTATGACGATGGCACGACATCGCGGCTGGCCGAGGATCATTTCTTCCTGACCACCACCACGGCCAAGGCCGGGCTGGTGATGCAGCATCTCGAATTCTGCCGCCAGGTGCTGTTCCCGGAGCTCGACGTGCAGCTCACTTCCGTCTCGGACCAGTGGGCGCAATTCTCGATCGCCGGGCCGAAGACACGCGACCTGCTCAGGGAAATCGTCGACCCGGCCGAAGACCTTTCCAACGAAGGCTTTCCGTTCATGGGCGTGCGCGAAGTCGCACTTCGCGGCGGCCTGAGAGCGCGGCTGTTCCGTATCTCGTTCTCCGGTGAAATGGCGTTCGAGATTTCAGTGCCGGCGCGCTTTGGCGATGCCATGGCGCGCAATCTGATGCTGGCCGGCGCGCCATTCGGCGTGACGCCCTACGGCACCGAGGCGCTCGGCGTCATGCGCGTCGAAAAGGGACACATTGCCGGACCGGAATTGAGCGGCACGACGACGGCGGCCGATCTTGGCCTGGGCAAGATGATGTCGACCAAGAAAGACTATATCGGCCGCGTCATGGCCGGACGCGAGGCGCTGGTAGACCCGGACCGGCAGGTCGTCGTCGGCATCAAGCCGACGGACAAGGCACGCCGGCTGCGCTCCGGTGCGCACATCATCCCGAAGGGACAGACACCCGCCCCCGGCAACGACCAGGGCTATGTCACCTCGGTCTGCTTCTCGCCGACGTTGGATCAGTGGATCGGGCTCGCGCTTGTCGAACGCGGCCGCGAACGCATCGGCGAGATCGTGCATGCGCATGACCCGTTGCGCGGCGAGGACTACGATGTCGAACTGTGCAATCCCGTCTTCTACGATCCGGATGGAGGGCGCCAGCGTGGTTGATTTTTCCTGGGTTCCCCGCAGTCCCCTTGAAAAGGCGCTTGTTGCCGGCGTGCATGGTGCACGCGGTATCGAGGCCGGCGTCTCGCTGACCGAAATCCGCAATTTTGATCTCGTCCAGGTGATGGCGCGGCGCGGTAAGGCGGCTGACATGGCCAAGGCTGCGAAAGTTCGCTTTGGCGTTGCTGCTCCGGAAACGCCGACGGCAGTCGGCGCGGCGGACGCAACGCTGATCTGGTCGGGACCGGATCAGTTTTTCGTGCTGTCGAAGGGCGGCAAGCATTCGACTGAAGCACTCGCTCAGGCGTTTGCATCTTCCGCCTCGCTGTCCGACCAATCGCATGCGCGCGTGCTGATCAGCATCTCGGGTGACAAGGCGCGGGCGATGCTGGCGAAACTGTCGTCGATCGATTTGCATCCCGATGCGTTTCCGGTTGGCGCGGCGGCGGCTACGTCGATTGACCACACCAGTGTCACGCTCAGGCGTGGGAATGATCGAGATGGCCTGGCGGTGTTCAACCTCCTGGTGTTCGCGACTTTTGCCGAGAGCCTGTGGCACACGATGCTGGACTCGGCCGCGGAGTATGGTGTGGTTATCGGCCATTCCGAGGAATTCTAGCCCGCCAATTGTGGACCTCGGCGCCGCCCCTCATTGCCCTGCCGGGCATTTCTCCCCGTGAACGGGGAGAAAGAAGCTGTTCGGAGTGCCGCGCTATTTCTGCAATGTTGGCGATTGGCGAAACCGGCGACGACAGCGTCCTTCGCCCCGTTTACGGGGAGAAGATGGCGGCAGCCAGATGAGGGGCAGCACCGACGTTTGGAAGATAGACTGGGAGGCCAATTCAATCCCAATTGACTGGGTTCGAAGCATCACCTTCGCCTTGCCAAACGCACGCGCACTGCTATTCTTACCGCTAAAATAATTTCACACACAGGCAAACTTGTTTCTCGAACCGCAAGGCTGAAATGAGCCAGTCGCCCTACCCCGCAATTGCTGCCGGACCGCCGCGGCCGAGCCTCATCCTGAGGCCCGGCCAGATCGCGCTGCCGCCGGGCATGGAGCGTTATACGATCCATGGCAATGGCGCGGTGCTCATCGATATCGAGGCCGGCGACACGGTCACCGTGCGCAATGTCGAGGGCGGCCAGGCCTGCGAGTTGCTGGCCTGGGACAGGAGCGGCGCGACCGATCCCGGCATTTTTGGTGAAGCATCGAACAGCAACGCTGCCGGCATCAAGGCGCTGTTGGCCGAGGACGACGACAGCCTCGCATCGCTACGGAGCGGGCTCGCGCGCCGGCAGGTGCAGCTTGACCATGCCAAGGCGGTTCGCGTGTTCGGCGGCGCGACACCCGCCGGCACCGAGCAGGCTTTCACGGTCGCACGCGACGGCGCGATGCTGATTGCGGCCCCCGGCGGGCCGATGCTGGTCGATGGCCACGACACGGCGACGCCGCTGACTGCCATCGTCCGCCGTGCCACGATCCGCCCGGCGGCGAAATCGCTACTGGCCGACCCGCTGGCCGACCCGGTTCTCGATTTGCGCGTCCATTCGGCGACGGCGGAATCCTATTTCGTCAAGGCTGGCGACTATCTCCAGATCATCGATGTCGACGGGCGCCAGTGCACCGATTTCCAGTGCTTTTCGGCGCGCAAGCTGGACAGGGGACTGGATCATCCGCTCGACGTGACGACGACTCGCACGCTGATGGGTGCAAGCTACCCGATGCCCGGCCTGCATTCCAAATACTTTGACCAGGACATGGAGCCGCTGGTCGAGGTGGTGCAGGACACATGCGGCCGGCACGACGCCTTCGCGCTCGCCTGCGCGGCCAAATATTACGACGACATCGGCTATCCCGGCCACACCAACTGCTCGGAGAATTTCAACGGCGCTCTGGCCGGCAAGGGCGTCAATCCCCGCGCGGGCTGGATGGCGATCAACTTCTTCTTCAACACGGCGATCGACGCGCATGGCGTCATGGTGTCCGACGAGCCGTGGTCGCGGGCGGGTGACTATGTGCTGCTCAGGGCGCTCACCGACATCGTCTGCGTGTCCTCCGCCTGCCCCGACGACACGACGCCGGCCAATGGCTGGAACCCGACCGACATCCATGTGCGGACCTATTCCGGCCAGCACAAATTCTCGCGAGCGATCGCCAGACGCATGACGCCCGATTCGGAACAGAAAATGACCCGCGAGACAGCTTTTCATTCGAGCTTTGCCAAGCACACCCGCAACTTCGGCGAGTACAGGGGCTATTGGCTCGCCAATTCCTTCGCCAAAGACGGGCCGATCGCGGAATACTGGGCGTGCCGCCAGGACGCGGTGATCATGGACCTGTCGCCGCTGCGCAAGTTCGAGGTCACCGGCCCGGATTCCGAGGCGCTGCTACAATACACGCTGACCCGCGACGTCAAGAAGCTCGGTGTCGGCCAGGTGGTCTATTCGGCCATGTGCTACGAGCATGGCGGCATGATCGACGACGGCACCCTGCTGCGGCTCGGCAAGGACAATTTCCGCTGGGTCGGCGGTGACGATCTGTCCGGCGAATGGCTGCGCGAGACGGCGACGAAGCTCGGCCTCAACGTGCTGGTGCGCTCGTCAACCGACCAGATGCACAACGTCGCCGTCCAGGGTCCGAAGAGCCGCGACATCCTGCGAGAAGTGATCTGGACTTCGCCATTGCAGCCGTCGATCGACGAGCTCGAATGGTTCCGCTTCGCCGTCGCCCGCATTGGTGGCGGCAACGGCATTCCGGTCGTCGTCTCGCGCACCGGCTATACCGGCGAACTCGGCTACGAGATCTGGTGCCATCCGCGCGACGCCGAAAAGGTGTTCGACGCCATCTGGGAAGCCGGCCAGCCGCATGGGCTGAAGCCGATGGGGCTGCAGGCGCTGGACATGGTGCGCATCGAGGCCGGGCTGATCTTCGCCGGCTACGAATTCTCCGACCAGACCGATCCGTTCGAGGCCGGCATCGGCTTCACCGTGCCGCTGAAGAGCAAGACCGACGATTTCATCGGCCGCGAGGCGCTGATCCGCCGCAAGGAGCACCCGCAGACGAAGCTGGTCGGCCTCGACATCGACGCCAATGTCGACGTCGGCCATGGCGACTGCGTGCATGTCGGCCGCGCCCAGATCGGCGTGGTCACGTCGGGCATGCGCTCGCCGGTGCTGAACAAGACCATCGCGCTGGCCAGGCTCGACGTCACCCATTCGGCTGTCGGTACCGAGGTCGAGATCGGCAAGCTCGACGGCCATGCCAAACGGCTGCCGGCGCGCGTCGTCGCCTTCGCCCACTACGATCCGCAAAAGACCAAACCACGCTCCTGACGGCCTTCCTCCCAAGACAGTGAGGCCGTGCTGGCAGCCCGATAGGAATTTTTTCTTGACCTGCTGAGGGCAGCTATGCTACATATTCGTCCATGGTGCTGATTTGCGCCGCGACCCGCCTGCGGCGGGTTTTTCGTTTCCAGACCCCTGGTCCTTTTCCGAACAATCCTGCCCGCCAGTGTGAAGCTGACATGTTTCGCAAGCGTGATGTGCACGGCGCGACAATTCGCTTGACGTGAAAGCGCGCCGGATCAATCTTCACTCCTAAGAAAAAAATACGACTGAGTGGAAACACCGGCAGTCCATCTATGCATGCGTCGATGGTGAGCCTAGCGAAGCCGCGGCGGTCACGAACGGGGAACATCAAAATGGGGAACAAAGACATATGAGCACGATAACGACTGTCCTGGAGCCGCTTGCCGAAGGCAAGTTGCACCGAAATATCGACTGGCGCGGCGCCTTCTGGGTGGCGAGCGGCGTGCCTGCCCTCGTCCTGTTCTCGATCGGCGGCATTGCCGGCACGACCGGCACGCTGGCCTTCGCGATCTGGATCTTCTCCATGATCATGGGCTTCCTGCAATCCTTCACCTATGCCGAAATCGCCGGACTGTTTCCGAACAAGTCGGGCGGCGCGTCGATCTACGGCGCCACCGCATGGCTGCGCTATTCCAAGTTCATCGCGCCGCTGTCGGTCTGGTGCAACTGGTTCGCCTGGTCGCCGGTGCTGTCGCTCGGCTGCTCGATCGCCGCAGCCTATATCCTCAACGCGTTGGCGCCGGTGCCGCTGTTCACCGATGCCTCGCCCGAAGTCGTCGCCTATATCGCGGCGCATGCCGGGACGAGTGCCGCCGACGCCATCACGGCGGTGACCACCGCGGCAACGCCGGTGATCCGCAACTGGACGCTCTACAGCCACACGCTGGGGCCGGTCTCGTTCACCCTCAACGCGACCTTCTTCATCGGCGCGGTGCTGATGCTGATCATCTTCGCCATCCAGCATCGCGGCATCCTCGGCACTGCCAATGTGCAGAAATATATCGGCCTGCTGGTCATCATCCCGATGCTGATCGTCGGCGTCGTGCCGATCGTCACCGGCCAGATCAACTGGGCGAATTTTTCGCCGCTGGTGCCGCTGGCGGCCGCCTATGCGCCCGAGCCCGGCGCCTGGAACATTGCCGGCTGGACGCTGGTGCTTGGCGGCATGTTCATCGCCGCCTGGTCGACCTACGGCTTCGAGACCGCCGTCTGCTACACCTCGGAGTTCAAGAACCCGGGCACCGACACGTTCAAGGCGATCTTCTATTCCGGCCTTTTGTGCATGCTGCTGTTCATCCTGGTGCCGTTCACCTTCCAGGGCGTGCTTGGCCTCAACGGCATGCTGGCGACACCGATCGTCGACGGCTCCGGTGTAGCCGACGCGCTGGCCGGCATGGTCGGCGGCGGCGCACTGATCCACAGCCTTTTGGTGATGCTGATGATCCTGGCTCTGGTTCTGTGCATCATGACGGCCATGGCCGGCTCTTCACGCACGCTCTACCAGGGCTCGGTCGATGGCTGGCTGCCGCGCTATCTCAGCCATGTCAACGAACATGGCGCGCCGACGCGGGCAATGTGGACCGATCTCGTCTTCAACCTGATCGTGCTGGCCATCGCCTCTGCCGACGCGACGAGCTTCTTCTTCATCCTCGCCGTGTCGAACTGCGGCTATATCATCTTCAACTTCCTCAACCTCAATGCCGGCTGGATCCACCGCATCGACAACGGCCATATCGCCCGGCCTTGGAAAGCACCGAGCTGGTTGCTCGGCGTCGGCGCGATCTTCGCCTATGTCAACATGATCTTCATGGGCGCGGGCGCCAAGGTGTGGAACCCGATGGCGCTGTGGGCTGGCCTGATCACGGCAGCCCTGATTATCCCGGTGTTCTGCTTCCGCCATTACATCCAGGACAAGGGCAAGTTCCCCGACCACATGCTGGCCGATCTCGGCATGACGGGGGCCGACCTCTCGGTCAAAAAGGCGGGCATACTGCCCTATCTGACCCTGGTCGCCGGCGTGGTGGTGATGCTGCTCGCCAACTGGTTCTTCGTCATCTGACCTCGTAAAAGTGAAAAGGATCGGGCGCGCTTCGGCGCGCCCGATCCTTTTCGACTGGCGTGATCGATCTATTCGGCGGCCAGCGCCAGTTGGGGCTTTTCGGTTTCCTGGCTCAGTTCCAGATCGTCGGTCCGCCCCTCCGCCCCGCGCTTCTTCGGCTCCCGGCCGAAGAACAGGGCGTACCCGGCAGGCAGGACCAGGATGGTCAGCACCGTGGCAACGAGGATGCCGCCCATCATGGCGTAGGCGAGCGGACCCCAGAAGACGCCGCGCGAGATCGGGATCAGCGCCAGCACCGCCGTCAGCGCCGTCAGCGTGATCGGCCGGAAACGGCGAACGGCCGAACCGATGATCGCCTCGTAGCGGTCCATGCCCGCGGCGATGTCCTGGTCGATCTGGTCGACCAGGATGATCGAGTTGCGCATGATGATGCCGAGCAGCGCGATGACGCCGAGAATGGCGACAAAGCCGAACGGCGCGCCGCTGATCAAGAGTGCCGCGGCAGCACCGATAATGCCAAGCGGACCGGTCGCCAGCACCAGCATCGCCTTGCCGAAGTTCTGCAGCTGGATCATCAAAAGCACGACGATGACGGCCAACATGATCGGCGCCTTGGCGGCGATCGAAGCCTGGCTTTCCGCCGAATCCTCCGCACCGCCCTGGATCTCGATCTTGTAGCCGGGCGCCAATCCGTCACGCAGGCCCTGCATATCCTTGTACAGTTTGGTGACGACGTCATTGGACTGCACGCCGTCGGGCAGCGTTGCCCGCACACTGATGGTCGGCAGACGGTCGCGGCGCCACTCGATGCCTTGCTCCAGCACCGGCACCACCTTGGCAACCTGCGACAGCGGCACGAAGCCACCGAAGTCGGTCGGGATATAGACCGAGTCGACCGAGGACAGGAGGCTGCGGCTGGCATCCGGCTCGCGGGCAACGATGGACACCGTCTCCTCGCCGTCGCGGAAGTCGTCGAGCGGCGCGCCGGACATCGCCGCCTGCAGCATCTGGCGGATTCGCTGCGAGGTGACGCCGAGTGCGCGGGCACGATCCTGGTCGATGACCAGCTTCATCGCCGGAACCGGCTCCAGCCAGTCATCATGCACGGCGCCAAGCAGCGGATCCTCACGGAACTTCGCCTTCACCTGGTCGGCGATGCGGCGCACTTCCTGGCGATCCGGTCCCATGACGCGCATCTGCACCGGCCAGCCGGTCGGCGGGCCGAGGAACAGACGATCGACCTTGGCACGGATGGATGGGAAGTCTTCAGCCAGAACAGTGCGCAACTTGACGATCAGCCGTTCGCGGGCCGGTTCGTCATTGGCCATGACGAGCAGCTGGGCAAAGTTGGGGTTGCTCAGCTGCTGGTCCAGCGGCAGGAAGAAGCGCGGCGCGCCTTCGCCGATATAGGTGGCGATGAAACGCTTGTCCTTGTCGTCCATCATCTTGGTTTCGAGCGCCTTGGCCTGCGCCTCGACTTCCTTGATGCTGGTGCCTTCCGGCAGCCAAAGGTCGACGAGGATTTCCGGCCGCGACGATTGCGGGAAGAAGTTCTGCGGAATGAACTGGAAAGCCCACAGGCTGGTGCCGAAGGTGACCAGCGTCATCACCAGGACGATGATGCGATGGCGCACGGCCCAGCTGACGGTAGCACGAAGCCGGCGGTAGAAACGCGTGTCGAAGACATCGTGATGGCTGCCGGCATGCTTGCGCTGCTTGAGGATCATGTTGCCGAGCCATGGCGTGAAATAGACCGCGACGAACCAGGAGACGATCAGCGCGATGCCGACGACATAGAACAGGGTGCGGACATATTCGCCGGCGGTCGAGGCCGCGAAGCCGACCGGAATGAAGCCGGCTGTGGTGATCAGCGTGCCGGTCAGCATCGGGAAGGCGGTCGAGGAATAGGCGAAACTCGCCGCCTCGACCTTGACCATCCCCTCCTCCAGCTTGCGCTCCATCATCTCGACGACGATCATCGCGTCGTCGACCAGAAGACCGAGCGCGATGATCAGCGCGCCGAGCGAGATGCGCTGCAGGTCGATGCCGAGTTCGTACATGATGGCGAAGGTCGCAGCCAGCACCAGCGGGATGGCGATGGCGATGACCAGGCCAGAACGCCAGCCTATCGACAGGAACGAGACGACGAGCACGATCAGCAGCGCTTCGCCGAGCGCATGCATGAACTCGGCCACCGCATCGGTGACGACGCCCGGCTGGTCGGAGATCTGGTCGACCGCAACGCCGTAGGGCAGCGCCTCTTCGAAGCGCTTGTAGGTGGCCTCGACATCCTTGCCGACGTCGGTAACCTTGAAGCCCTTGGCCATGACGACGCCCAACTGCACGCTGTCGTGACCGTTGAAGCGGTATTTGCGCTGGAACGGATCTTCCAGCCCCGAGGTCACCGTGGCGATGTCGCCCAGCCTTGTGACCTGGCCGCCGGCGCGCAGGCGCAGGTTCCGGATATCCTCGACCTTGCCGACATCGCCCTCGACGGAGATGCGTACCGAGTTGGTGCCGGTATCGACGGAGCCGGCCGGGTCGACATTGTTCTGTCCCTTGATCGCATTCTGCAGATCGGTCAGCGTCAGGCCGCGTTCGGCCAAGGCCTTGGACGAGACGTCGATATAGAGCTTTTCCGGCTGGTCGCCGATGATGACGGCCTTCTCGACGCCGGGCGTCGTCAAAAGCATGTCGCGCGCCTGGATGGCGAACTTCTTCAGTTCGGGATAGCTGAAGCCGTCGCCGCTGATCGAATGCAAGGTGATGAAGGTGTCGCCGAACTCGTCGTTGAAATAGGGGCCGAGCAGACCCTGCGGCAGGTCGCCCTGGATATCGCCCACCTTCTTGCGCACCTGGTAGAAGGCGTCGGTCACCTCGGCGGTGTTGGTGTCGCCCTTGATCTGCACGGTGATGATGGCGCTGCCGGCGCGGGTGAAGGAGCGCACGAAATCGAGATGCGGCGTTTCCTGCAGCTTGCGTTCGATCTTGTTGACGACCTGGTCTTCCATCTCCTTGATCGAGGAGCCCGGCCAGATCGCCTGGACGACCATGATCCGGAAGGTGAAATCGGGATCTTCCTTCTGGCCCATACGCATCAGGCCGAGCGCGCCGGAAATGATGATCAGGCCGAACAGGAACCGCGCAATGGCGGGATGGCCGATTGCCCAGCGCGACAGGTTGAAGGGCCGCTTCTCTTCCGTGGAATTGGTCATCGACGCTGGTCCATCTATCTAGCGCAACAAAATCGAGGGTTCATAGTGGCTTCCGGGCGGCAAGGCTCTCCGAGCGGAGAAGCACTCATCGCGGTGGGACGCGAGATCGATGTGGGGGTTACATCAATCGAGCGTCTCGGTCGGGCGCCTGCCGCCCGGAAACCAACGACTGCGGGAACGCGCAGCCGGTTGTCTGTCGTCAGCGCACCTGCTTGGCGTCGCCGTCTGCCGCGGATGCCGATTGCAGCGCCGCATCACCAGCGAGCTTCACCTTCAGGTTTTCGGTCATGAATTGCGTGCCGGCGGCGACCACGACATCGCCGGGTTTCAAACCCTCTGCGACACGCACGCCATCGGCGGCGAACTCGGCAACCTTGATCGGACGGGCATGAACGGTGTCGGCGCCACGATCGACGGTCCAGACGATCGATTGGATGCCTTGCTCGGCCAATGCGCTCAGCGGGATCGAGACCAGCTGCCGCTCATTGGCCGCCGAGGCTTCGATGCTGGCGGTCATGCCGAGCAGCACACGCGGATCGTTTGGCAGGCTGACGCGGACGGCAAAGGTGCGTGACTGCGGATCGGCGCTGCCGGCGACTTCGCGGACCTTGCCATCGAGCGCCAGCGCATCGTCGGACCAGAAGCCCGCCTTGACTGCCTTGCCCGGCCTGAATTCGGCGATTTCCATTTCGGGGACGGCGATCAGCACTTCCTTCTCGCCGTCGACGGCGACAGTGACAACCGGCGTACCGGAACCGACGACCTGACCGACGTCGGCACTGACCGTGGTGACGATGCCATCCCTGTCGGCCTTGAGATCGGTATAGCCGACCTGGTTCTTCGCCTGTGCAAGTGTCGAAAGGGCGGAATCACGCGTGGCGACCGCTTGGTCATAGGTCAAGGTCGCCTGTTCGAGCTGTGATTTCGGGGCAAAATTCTTGGCAAAAAGCTGCTCGGCTCGCTTGCGGGCAAGCTCCACAGTCTCGACCTGCCGCTCGGCGGCATCGAGCGCTGCCTGCGCGCTCTTGACCGAGAGGTCGTAGTCAATGGGATCGATGCGGGCGAGCACATCGCCCGCGGCCACATGCTGGCCGATATCGACGAGGCGCTCGGTGATCTTGCCATTGACGCGGAACGCCAGAGCGCTCTCGGTGCGGGCTCGCACCGAGCCGGAATAGGAGAGCGTGCGGGTGTCGTGCACCTTCGCGATCTCGACAACCTTGACGGGACGGATGATATCCTTGACTTCGGCTTTTTCCTGGCTGCAGCCGGCAAGCCCGAGAGTGGCGACGATCAGGCCGGCAACTGGCAGCTTGCGAAGGATGGAATTGGACAAAGACATCTTGGTACTCCGACTGGAGATGAATGGTCGACAACCGGCTGGCGGGGGCTATTACTTCAGAGCTCTGATCGCATAGTCGATCAGATCGTCGGGCATCGCCCGGTTGGTCTTGGCAAGGCACTGCGCCACCATTTGCGGATGGCACAGGATGACCGTTGCGGCACCGAAGCAGCGCGACGCGGTCACCGGGTCCTGTTGTCTGAACTCACCGGCCTCGATGCCGTCGCGGATCACCTCCGCAAACAGGTCGTGGATGCTGTCGACATGCTTGTCGATCACACCCCAGTCCCGTTCGAGGGCGACGATGACCATCTCGTGGACCTTCTGGTCGTCGAGCATGACCTCCATCGTCATCTTGTATTGCGCATGCACGTAACGCCGGAGCCGCTCCTCGGCGCTGATCGGCAGGCGCGAAATCTCGTAGGCCATCTTGTAGCTGGCGCCGAGCATACGGCCGCAGACGGCCTGGTGGATTTCGACCTTGGAGGCGAAGAAACGGTAGATGTTGGCGGGCGACATGCCGAGCTCACGCGCGACGTCGGCGACATTGGTCTTGCCGTAGCCATAGTGCCGGAACAGGCGCTCGGCGCAATCGAGAATGCGCGTTACATTTTCCTGTCGGGCGGCTTCGGCGACTATGGTGGCGGCTTCGGACATGATCCTCTATCGATTTACGAGTGATGAATTTCGATTTTCGTCACTCGTAAATTGAAAAGAGCGACCTGTCAATGCGGATTCGGTGTACACGTACGAATGATGACAGATGGTGACAGGGAACCGACGAAAGTCGCGGAGGCTTTGCCCAATCGCAAAGGTCGTAACTGGAGGAGAGCAGCGACGAGGCTTAAGTCCCCCTCGCCATCTCGCGCAACCGGAATTTCTGGATCTTGCCGGTCGAGGTCTTCGGGATTTCGGCGAAGATGACCGCCTTCGGCACCTTGAACCGGGCAAGCAGCGCGCGGCAGTGATCGATGATCTCGGCTTCGGTCGCGGCCTTGCCGGGCTTCAGCTCGACATAGGCAACAGGCACCTCGCCCCATTTGTCGTCGGGCCTGGCGACGACGCCGCAAGAGGCAACCGACGGGTGCTTGTAGAGCGCGTCCTCGATCTCGATAGAGGAAATGTTCTCGCCACCGGAGATGATGATGTCCTTGGAGCGGTCCTTCAACTGGATGTAGCCATCGGGGTGCATGACGCCGAGATCGCCGGAGTGGAACCAGCCGCCGGCGAAGGCCTCGTCGCTCGCCTTGCGGTTCTTCAAATAGCCTTTCATGACGATGTTGCCGCGGAACATGACCTCGCCGATGGTCTCACCATCGGCCGGTGTGGTCCGCATCGTCTCGGGGTCCATGACGGTCAGGCCTTCGAGCGCCGCATAGCGCACGCCCTGCCGCGCCTTCCTGGCACTGCGCTCGCCCTTTTCGAGATCATCCCAGGCGCCATGCCATTCGTTGACGACCGCCGGACCATAGGTCTCGGTCAGGCCGTAGAGGTGGGTGACGGCAAAGCCGGCATCGGCCATCCCCGACAGCACCGCTTCCGGTGGCGGAGCTGCCGCGGTGTTGAAGGTGACAGTCTGCGGGAATTCGCGCTTGTCCTCCTCCCTGGCATTGATCAGCACCGACATGACGACCGGGGCGCCGCACAGATGGGTGACGCCGTGATCGGCAATCGCATCGTAGATCGGCTTCGGCCGCACCCAGCGCAGGCAGACATGGGTGCCGGCCTGGACAGCGAGCGTCCAGGGAAAGCACCAGCCATTGCAGTGGAA
This sequence comes from Mesorhizobium sp. M7A.F.Ca.MR.176.00.0.0, assembly GCF_004023165.1. Classification (NCBI taxonomy): domain Bacteria; kingdom Pseudomonadati; phylum Pseudomonadota; class Alphaproteobacteria; order Hyphomicrobiales; family Phyllobacteriaceae; genus Mesorhizobium; species Mesorhizobium sp. M7A.F.Ca.MR.176.00.0.0. The sequence continues at coordinate 28,520 of NZ_RZTC01000016.1, forward strand.
CATCGGCAGCGTCCAGAGATAGACCGCGTGCTTGGCCATGCCCGCATGAATGGTGTTGGTGTAGGCCATCAGCGCGGCACCGCGATGGTGGTAGACGACGCCCTTCGGATTGCCTGTCGTTCCGGAAGTGTAGTTGAGCGAGATGGCGTCCCACTCGTCGTCGGGCATCGACCAGGCGAAATCCTCGGCGCCGCCTGCGACAAACGCCTCATAGTCCAGCGTGCCAACCCGCTCGCCCTTCGGATACGGCGCGTCGTCGGCGTATTCGGGATCGTCATAGTCGATGACCAGCGGCTTGACCTCGGTCAGTTCCAGGGCCTGCCTGACAACGCCGGAGAATTCGCGGTCCACGATCAGCACCTTGGTCTCGGCATGATCGAGTTGGAAGGCGATGACCGCGGCATCGAGGCGGGTGTTGAGCGAATGCAGCACCGCCTTGGTCATCGGCACGCCGAAATGCGCCTCCAGCATCGGCGGCGTGTTGGACAGCATGACGGTGACGGTGTCGCCCTTGCCGATGCCGCGCCTGTCGAGCGCGGAGGCAAGCTTCAGCGACCGATGCCAGAAAGTGCGATAGTCGATGCGCTGGCGGCCGTGAATGATGGCGACATGGTCGGGATAGGTCTTGGCCGCGCGCTCAAGATAGGTGAGCGGTGTCAGCGGTTGATGGTTGGCCGCGTTCTTGTCGAGATCCTGTTCGTAAGGACTGCCCATCCCATGCTCCCCCCGCGGTTTCTTTCAGACGTTCTAATCACAGGCTCGGGCCGCGTCACCACAAACTATGCCACGAGAGAGCGCATTTGGCACAATGATGAACCAGATTCGGCGTAAGCGGGAGTATCGCATACCTCTGCCCAGTTTGACTTTTGTCGAGAGCCGTGAATAATGTCAGCCGAGGAGACGGCATGGCGATCCGACCGGCAGAACAACTCATCCACAAGGCCGCCTGGCTCTACTATGCCCATGGCCTGCGGCAGGACCAGGTGGCGAGCCAGCTTAACATTTCCCGTGCCTCGGTCGCCATGTATCTGCGCAAGGCGCGCGAGACCGGCATCGTCAACATCTCGACCTCGACCCAGCTTTTCACCGACGACGTGCTGGCGCGCAAGCTCGAGGATGCGTTGAGCCTCGACGCCGTCTGGATCGCGCCGGAGAATGATCATATTGCCGACCCATCGACGGAAATCGCCGTGCTGGCGGCGAGCGTCTTTCTCGAACTGGTCAAGAAGGGCGACCGCATCGGCGTCGCCTGGGGCCGCACCGTCTATATGATCGCCGACGTGATGTCCTATGCCGATCTACAGGATGTCACGGTGGTGCAGCTCTGCGGCAATCTCGGCGCGCCCTATTCCTATCGCCCCGACCAATGCACCATGGAAATCGCGCGGCGGCTCAACGCCAAGGGGCTCAATTTCTACGCGCCGCTGGTGCTGTCGACGGAAGAACTCGCGCGGGCGCTGCGTGCCGAGCCGGTGATCCGGGAACAATTGTCGGGTGTCAGCGAATGCGACCTGGCGTTATACTCGGTCGGCGCGGTCGACGCCGACAGCCATCTGGTCAAATGCGGCGCGCTGACGCCAAACGAAATGGCGGATTTGCGTAGCCAAGGCGCTGCCGGCGTGATTGCCGGGCAGATCATAGACGCCGAAGGCAAGGTGCTCGGCTGCGGTTATAACCGCCGGGTGATCTCCGCCGAACTTGCCTCGCTGCGCGCCATCACCAGGCGGTTGGTGGTGGTGCAGGAGGACAGCAAGTTCGAACCGCTGCTCGCGGCGATCGCCGGCGGCCTTTGCACGCATCTGGTGGTCGGCGCGCACATGGCGCAGCGGCTCCTGGACCATGCGGCTGCCACCATAGAAAAGGCCTCCTAGAAATCCTCCTCTCCGCTGCCGGCGCATTGTCATCAAAGCGTCGCGGCAATCCTGTTTCACCAACAAAGACAGCAACCGGACGAAGCGAACATGAAGAATTTGTGGAATGACGAAGCAGCCGAAAATCTCGTCGCAGACTACGCGAAAAAGGGTGTCGGCCGCGACCTGGCGCTGCGCGTCTACACGACCCGGCTGCTCGGCGGCGAACCACGGCTGGTCCTGCATGGCGGCGGCAACACCTCTTGCAAGACGACGGCAACCGACCTCGTCGGCGACCAGTGGGACGTGCTGTGCGTCAAGGGCAGCGGCTGGGATATGGGCGTCATCGAGCCGCAGGGCCTGCCGGCGGTCAAGCTCAAGCCGTTGCTCAAGGCGCGCGCGCTGAACAGGCTGGCCGACGAGGACATGGTTGCCCTGCAACGCGTCAACCTCATCGATCCGTCCTCGCCCAACCCGTCGGTCGAGACGCTGCTGCATGCCTTCCTGCCGCACAAATTCGTCGACCACACGCACTCGACCGCCATCCTCGCCATCGTCGACCAGGAGGACTCCAAACCTCTGGTGAAGACGGTTTTCGGCGCCAAGATGGGCTATGTGCCTTACATCATGCCCGGCTTCGACCTCGCCAAGGCGGCGGCCGACATCTTCGACGCCGACCCTGATGTCGAAGGCCTAATCCTGGACAAGCACGGCATTTTCACCTTCGGCGACGACGCCAAACAGGCCTACGACCGGATGATCCACTATGTGAATGTCGCCGAGGACTTCATTGCCGCAAGCGGCAAGCCGAAGGCGGCAAAGGCGGCCTTGCCGGCAAGCCTCGCGACACCGGCGTCCATCGCGCCGATGCTGCGTGGTGCGGTGGCGGTGGCGCGCGGCGAAGGCCGCTTCGACCGCATGGTCAGCGATTTCCGCACTTCGCCGGCAATTGTCGATTTCATCAATTCGGCCGAGATCGCCGACTATGCCGGACGCGGCGTGTCGACACCGGATCTGTCGATCCGCATCAAGACCGGCCCAATGGCGCTGCCGGCGCCCGATGCTGACAAGGCCGGCGACTACAAGGCGGTGATCAAGAGCCATGTCGACGCGTTCGCCAAGGATTATCGCGCCTATTTCGAAACCAATGATGCGCTCGACGACGTCAAGCGCACCATGCTCGACCAGATGCCGCGGCTGACGCTGGTGCCGGGCCTCGGCATGTTCGGCCATGGCCGCACGCTGAAGGACGCGAAGATCGCCTCGGACGTCGGCGAGATGTGGATCGAGGCGGTGCGCGGCGCCGAGGCGGTCGGCCGTTTCCACCCGCTCTCCAAGGCCGATCTGTTCCCGCTGGAATACTGGTCGCTGGAACAGGCCAAGCTCGCCTCCAACAAGCCGAAGCCACTGACTGGCCAGGTGGTGCTGATCACCGGCGGCGCCGGCGCGATCGGTGCAGCGACAGCCAAATTGTTCGCCGACAATGGCGCCCATGCCGTCGTCGTCGATCTCGACGCCGAAAAGGCTGCCGATGCGGCGAAGAAAGCCGGCAACAATTCGATCGGCGTCGCCGCCGACATCACCGACCCGGCGCAGGTGCGTGCCGCCTTCGACAGGGCGGTCGCCGTGTTCGGCGGTGTCGACATCCTGGTTTCCAATGCCGGCGCCGCCTGGGAAGGCCGCATCGGCGAGCTCGACGACGCACTCCTGCGCAAGAGTTTCGAGCTCAATTTCTTCGCCCACCAATCGGTGGCGCAGAATGCCGTGCGCATCATGCTCGAGCAGGGCACAGGCGGCGTGCTTTTGTTCAACACCTCCAAACAGGCGGTGAACCCCGGCCCGAAGTTCGGCGCCTATGGCGTGCCGAAGGCGGCGACACTGTTCCTGTCCAGGCAATACGCGCTTGACTATGGCGCGCATGGCATCCGCTCCAACGCCGTCAACGCCGACCGCATCCGCTCGGGGCTTCTGACCGACGCCATGATCGCCAGCCGCTCAGGCGCGCGCGGCGTGTCGGAGAAGGACTACATGTCCGGCAATCTGCTCGGCCAGGAAGTGACGGCGCAGGACGTGGCGCAGGCCTTCCTGCATCACGCGCTGGCCGACCGCACCACCGCCGATGTGACGACCGTCGACGGCGGTAATATCGCGGCAGCGTTGCGCTGACGTAGAGATCCGTCCAGACGAAAGGTGCGGTGCAACTCCGAAGCTTGCTCGAGAAGGGGCGGTTGGGAACTTTCGACCCGACCGGCCATTGAGATCGAGCAAGGTCAAGCAGCTAAATTGTTGCCGGGAGTTCCCTCATGCCAACCGATGACTGGTCCCTGCCCGAACGCTTTATTTTTTCGGGTCACCCGATCGCATGGGGAACGATCGGCGACGGGCCGCCGGCGGTCTTGCTTCATGGTACCCCGTTCTCGTCGGTGGAATGGCGGCGGATTGCAGCTTGGCTCGGGCAACGGCGCCGGATCTACTATTTCGACATGCTCGGCTACGGGCAATCCGCCAAGCCCGACGCGGACGTGTCGCGCGGCTTTCAAAACGAGTTGTTCGCGGCGCTCTACGCTCACTGGGAGCTGGAGTGGCCCGACATCGTGGCGCATGACTTCGGCGGCTCCGTCGCGTTGCGCGGCCACCTGCTCAACGGGCTCGATTATCGCTCTCTGGTGCTGATTGATCCGGTCGCGATCAGCCCTCAGGGATCGCCCTTGGTTCAAGCGGCAAAAGAACACGAGAAAGCGTTTGCCGGTCTGCCGGCCTATATCCATGAAGCCATGCTTCGCGCCTATATCGGCGGCTCTGTCGCGAACGCGTTGCGCGCGGACGAAATGCAGCTCTATCTGCAGCCATGGCTTGGAGACGAGGGACAGAAGGCTTTTTGGCGTCAGATCGCACAGATGGACGACAAGTACAGTCGAGAGGTCGAGTGGCGGTACGACGAGATACGTTGCCCTGTGACGATCCTGTGGGGTGAAGACGACGAGTGGATTCCGCTCGACGACGGGCGAGAACTGGCGCGCCGCATCCCCGGTGCGCCGTTCATCACAGTTCCAAATGCCAAACATCTCGTTCAGGAAGACGCGCCGGAGGCAATAATCTCGACTGTGCTCGACTTCTGGAACGACCAGCATCCTTCGGCCGCCGCGAAACCCCTGCTACAGCAACTCTAGAATGTGTTTCCAGGCCCTGGTTCCCAGCCTCGAATCAGCCTCGTCACTGCCGCCATGCTCATGCGACACCGAGCGCGGCGTGGTTTCCCCCGGCAAGAGAATACGGTGCCCCGCATCCGGCGATGAAACGAGGTGGGTGACCTTGCCGGCTTTGCCGCGCCGCCGGACAATCTCTTCCGCGAACCATAGGGAGGGCCACAGCGCATCGTCGCCACCCGCGACAAGCACAATCTCGGCCGATATCTTTTCCACGGGAATGGTCGCGGCATTCGCCTCCCGCTTGAAGGTTTTCATGCTGCGTTCGAATAACCCGCTGTAAGACACCAGACCATCTACCTGCTTGGATGCCCAATCCGGATCTGCCGGCACGAATGGCAGGGGAATACCGTCGAGCGACCATGAGGATCGTTCAGGCCAGCTGAAGCCATCCCGGCCCGCACCGATATTTCCCCAAACCACCGATGACGGGCTGATCGCGACCACAGCGTTGACACGCTGATCATGGACCGCTGCGCACAATGCGGCCTCGGCACCCTTGGATGTGCCGACATAGACGATGCGGTGGCATCCCGTTCCAATGAGATAGTCGGTCGCCGCAAAGAAGGTTTCGAGGGGAATTTCGCATATTCCAGGAGGCTGTCCCTCACCGCCAAACCATCGCAGGGCAAGGGCCGACGAACCCTGGTTTGCAAAGAGCCGTGCGCGCCCGACATCGATGCGGCCACTCGACCCACCCAACACCACGACACCGGTGGTGGCCTGCGGGCATCGAAACAAGGTTCCGGCGACGGCGCCGGACAGGTCTTCCTCGATTGCCGCCTGGACTTCCATATAAGCACCGTACCTTGGGCCGGAGCCTGGCGCCGGCTGCAGATATTCAGCAAAAAGGCCGCCTGCAGCAAGCGGCTGCAGGCGGCCTTCGATAGCGAAACCTACTTGGCGTTCGGGTTCGGCATCCAGGCCGGCATCGCGACATCGGCATGGGCGAACTGCGGCAGCTTGGCCGACAGGTCTTCCATGTTCTTGATGTCCTTGTCGATGAGGTCCTTCTGGGTGATCAGTGTCGGCGGCACGACGACGTTGTGGCCCGGATCTTCACCGGCCAGCAGCTGCGCCAGCGCACGCACCGAGACCTGGCCGACGACGGCCGGGTTGGTCGCGGCGGTCGCGGCCCAGGCGCTGTCGGGCTCACGCATCGCAGCGATATCGGACGTCGAGATATCGGCCGAATAGATCTTGATGCCCTTGTTCAAGCCCGCTTCGTCGACGGCGATCTTCACGCCCTTGGCGAATTCGTCATAGGGAGCGAACATCACCTTGATGTCGGGATGCGCCGTCAGCACCGAACGCGCCTGGTTGGCGACGGAGTTGGCGATCGGATTGTCGAGCGTGCCGAACATCGCGACTTCCTTGATGCCGGCATACTTCTTCTTGACGTCGACCCAGGTCTCGTTGCGGCGGTCGAGCGGCGCGATGCCGGCGACATAGACATAGCCGGCATTCCAGCTTTCGCCATTGTCCTTGACAGCCTGCTCGAGCGCGAGGCGCGCCAGGTCGCGGTCGGACTGTTCGATCTGCGGGATCTTGGGATTCTCGACATTGACGTCGAAGGCCACAACCTTGATGCCGGCGTCGACCGCACGCTGGGCAGCGTCCTTCATCGATTCCGTCAGGCCGTGCTGGATGATGATGCCCTGCACGCCGAGCGCGATGGCCTGATCGACCATGTCGGACTGAAGGGCGGCATCCTGGCGGCTGTCGAGGACACGCAGGTCGATGCCGAGCGCCTTCGACTGCGCCTCGACGCCCGACAGATAGGCCTGGAAGAAGTCGCCGGTCGAGAGATAGCGCACCAGCGCGATCTTGACGCCGGGCTTGTCGAAAGGCGCCGGCTTGTCCGCGGCAAAAGCCGGGACCTGCATCAGCATGGTTGCGCCGGCCAATCCGAGCGCCACCTTCCCCAGAAGTCTTCTTGTAATGCTCACTTTGTTTTCCTCCACTTTTGTTGAACCCAAAATCCTGTTCCGGTCGAAAGCTACCTCCGGCCTCTGCCAGAAAGCGCAAAGGTGAAGACAAGGGCGACGACCAGAACCACGCCCTTGACGAAATCCTGCGTATAGTAAGGCGCGTTCATCATCGTCAGGCCTTGCAGCAAGATGCCGACGAACAGCGCACCGATGGCAGTGCCGAAGGCGTTCGGCTTGGCGGCACCTAGCACCGCGTAGCCGATCAGTGCCGCGGCAACCGCATCGAGCAGCAGATTATTACCCGAGGCGATGTCGCCGCGTCCAAGCCGGGCAGCGAGCAAAATGCCGCCGATCGAGGCAAAAACTCCTGAAATAACGTAGGCCCAGATCTTGTATGCCTTGACAGGCGCACCGGCGAGTTCGGCGGCGCGCTCATTGCTGCCCACGGCATACATCATGCGACCGAAACGTGTGTATTCGAGGAAGAACCAGATCAGCACAGCGAGCACGAGCAGGACCACCACCGACACCGGAATCAGGTTCGGGATGAAGAAGTCAAAGCGGTGGCGGCCGAGCGCCAGGAAGGCGTCGGAGAATTTGCCGTTGGCGACCGAACCGTCCGGCATGGTCATGCCGGTGGCGATCGAGCGGCCTTCTGTCGGAATGCGCTGCAGGCCGACGAGCAGGAACATCATGCCGAGCGTCGCCAGCAGATCGGGCACGCGCATGTAGACGATCAGCCAGCCATTGATCAGGCCGACAACGGCGCCGATCAGCAGGCAGACGACGACCGCGACAAGAGCGTTCTGCTCCAGCACCACCATCACATAGGCGGCCGCCATCATGGCTGAGGTGGCGACCGAGCCGATCGACAGATCAAAGCCGCCGACAACCAGCGTGGCGGTGACGCCGAGCGCCAGCACGCCGGTGATGGCGACCGACTGGAAGATGAAAACCGCACTTTGCGGCGAAACGAAACCGTCGGCGGCGATCGAGAAATAGGCGACGAGCCCAAACAAGAGCACGATGAACCCGTAGCGGATGGCGTGATCGCGCAACGTCATTCAGCGCTCCCGCACGCCGCCGCGATTTTTACCCAACTCGAACCCATGCTCTCTCCATTCCAATTCCCATTTGCCGCCATCATCAGGCGGCGCTGTGCAGCGGCCCGCCGGCGACCTCGGCCAGCAGGCGGTCGAGATCGACATCGGCATTGCGGTGTTCGCCGACGATGGTCTGTTCCGACATGACCAGGATGCGATCGGCGGTCTCCAGGGCCTCGTCGAGTTCGGTGACGAACAGCAGCGTGGCGCGTCCGTTTGCACTGGCCCTGAGCTTGGCGGCAATGTCGCGCCGGGCCGAGATATCGACGCCCTGAAACGGCTCATCCAGAATGAACAGCCTTGCATCCTGCGCCATCCAGCGGGCGACCATCACCTTCTGCTGGTTGCCGCCGGACAGCTCCGACATCTCGTCCTTCTCAGAACGGCAGACGATGCTCAGTTCCTCGATCTGCCGGCGTGCCGTGGTGCGTTCGAGGCGGCGCCTCAGGATGCCGAAGCGAGACATGCGCTTGTGAAACGGCAGGCTGATGTTTTCCTGGATGTTGAAGCCTTGGACGATGCCGTTTTCGCCGCGGTCCTTGGCAACGAGGAACACGCCGGCGGCGATCGCTTCGCCGGCTGTTTCAGGTGCATAAGGCCTGCCGTTCAGCGTCATGGTGCCGGCGAGCGGCTGGCGCACACCAAAGAGAGTCTCGGCAAGCGCCGTCTTGCCGACGCCGACGAGGCCGGTGATGGCAACGACCTCGCCGTCGCCGAGCGTCAGCGAGATCGGCCTGGCGCCTTGTGCAATGCGCAGACCCTCGATCGTCAGTACTGCCTTGGCCGAATTCCTGACGACGATCTGGTCGAGATGGATCTTGCGGCCGAGCATGGCGTTGACCGCGCCTTCATAGTCGAGCGGTTTCTTGTCGAAAATGCCTGAGATGATCCCGTCACGCATCGAGACGATGCGATCGGCCAGCCGCCTGATGTCCGACATACGATGCGAGATGTAGAGGATCGCCACGCCCTGCTCGCGCAGCCTGTCGATCAGCGCGAACAGCCGGTCGGCCTCGGCGCTGGACAGCGATGAGGTCGGCTCGTCGAGGATCAGCACTTTCGGCTTGTGCGCCAGCGCGCGGGCAATCGCCACCATCTGGCGATCGGCCAGCGAAAGATCGCTCACCCGCGCCTTCAAATCGATGGCCAGCCCCATGCGGTCGGCAACCGCCTTGGCCTCCCGCCGCACGCGCATTGGGTTGAATAGGGTCGGCGCGCCGCTGCCGCTCAGCCGGTCGAGGGTCAGGTTGGTGGCGACGTCGAGGTCGGCGACGACACCGTCGTTGATATTCTGGTGCACGGTGACGACGCCGGCGCGGATCGCTTCGGCCGGGGTTTTCGGTGCGAAATCCTGGTCGGCGAGCGCCATCGTGCCGCCGCCGCGTTCGTAGACACCGGAGATGATCTTGACGAGGGTGGATTTGCCGGCGCCATTGGCGCCCATCAGCACGGTGACTTCGCCGGCATGCAATTCGACCGAGACGCCGCCTAGCACCTCGTTATGGCCAAAGGATTTCCTCAGTCCCTCTACGCGGAACACGGCATTGCCGACCATGCGTTCCTCCCTGACATGACGCTATGGGCTGCATCGGCATTTGTCAACACGATTGACAATTGCCAGATCGCTTCCTAGCTTGGCCCAGCCGCCACGCCTCCGTTATGTTCGGAGCGCATAAGCGGGAGGATGACGATGACTGAAAAATTGCCGTTCGAAGCACTATCGGTCGAAACCCTGGCTGCACGCCTTGGCGGCAACGAGGCGCTATGCGCGAAGATCGGCAAGGACACTGGCGCCTGGAAGGTTCGCGAGGTCGGCGACGGCAATCTCAACCTGGTGTTCATTGTCGAGGGCGCCAGCGGTGCAGCCGTGGTCAAGCAGGCCCTGCCCTATGTTCGCCTGGTCGGCGACAGCTGGCCGCTGCCGTTGAAGCGCTCCTTCTTCGAATATCACGCGCTGACCAGGCAAGAGGCGCGCGCGCCAGGCTCGGTGCCGGCGATCCATTATTTCGATGAAGGCCAGGCGCTGATCATCATGGAATATCTTGCGCCGCCGCACATCATCCTGCGCCGCGCCCTGATCGACGGCCGCCAGCTGCCGAACATTGCCCGGGACATCGGCCTGTTCATGGCCCGAACGCTGTTTCGCGGCTCCGACCTGCACATGGCCGCCAAGGACCGCAAGGCCGATCTGGCGCTGTTCGCCGACAATGTCGAGCTCTGCGACATCACCGAGAGCCTGGTGTTTTCCGACCCCTATTTCGACGCCAAGATGAACCGGCACACCTCGCCGCAGCTCGACGGCCTGGTCGCCGATCTGCGCGCCGACCGCGACCTCAAGGTCGAGGCGCAGCGGCTGAAGCACATCTTCGCCGCCAATGCCGAAACGCTGCTGCATGGCGATCTGCATTCCGGCTCGATCATGGTCACCGACAGCGAAACCCGGATGATCGATCCGGAGTTCGCCTTCTACGGTCCGATGGCTTTCGATGTCGGCATGCTGCTCGCCAATTTCTGGATGTCGTTCTTCTCGCAACGCGGCCACGAACAGGAGGGAAAGCGCGACGCCATGCGCGCCTATCTGCTCGGTGTGACGGTCGAGACATGGTCAGTGTTCCGCGCCGAATTCTCGCATCTATGGCGAACCGAGCGCACCGGCATGCTCTACCAGAGGAGCCTGTTCGAGGATCAGGGCGACAGGCTCGGCGCCGGGCAGGCGCTCGACCATGTGCTGCACCAGATGTGGACCGACCTGCTCGGCTTTGCCGGCATCGAGGTTCATCGACGTATCCTCGGCCTCGCCCACAATGCCGATTTCGAGACCATTGCCGATGAGGATTTGCGCGCCAGTTGTGAAGCAAAGGCGCTGCGATTCGGCCGCCATCTCGCCGTCAACCGGCGCCAGATCCACAGCATCGACGAGGTCAACAATTTGGCCGCGCTGATCGAACAGGAGAGCAGCAATTGAACGTCGGCGACCGCCACTATCGCACCATCTGGCTGAGCGACGACGGCCGTTCGGTCGATATCATCGACCAGCGCTGGCTGCCGCACGATTTCCGCATCGAAACGATCGGCACGGTCGACGGCATCGCCACCGCCATCCGCGACATGTGGGTACGCGGCGCGCCGCTGATCGGCGTCACCGCTGCCTACGGCGTCGCCATGCAGATGGCTGACGATCCGTCGGATGCAGCGCTCGATGCCGTGTGGGAGACCCTGCACGAGACGCGGCCGACGGCGATCAATCTGCGCTGGGCGCTGGACGAGATGCGGCGCTTCCTGCGGCCTTTGCCTCCCGAACAACGCCCCGAAGCCGCCTATCGGCGGGCCAGTGAGATCGCCGACGAAGATGTCGGCCTCAACCGCGCCATCGGCGAGAACGGTCTTGCCATCATCAAGGCGATCGCGGCGCGCAAGCAGAAGGGCGAACCGGTCAACATCCTGACCCACTGCAATGCCGGCTGGCTGGCCACGGTCGACTACGGCACCGCCACGGCACCGATCTACCTGGCCACAGAAGCCGGCATTCCGGTCCATGTCTATGTCGATGAAACGCGGCCGCGTAACCAGGGCGCACAGCTGACCGCCTGGGAGATGGCCGGGCACGGCGTGCCGCACACACTGATCGTCGACAATGCCGGCGGCCATCTGATGCAGCGCGGCGAGATCGACATGGTCATCGTCGGCACCGACCGCACCACGGCCGACGGCGATGTCTGCAACAAGATCGGCACCTATCTCAAGGCGCTCGCCGCCGCCGACAATGATGTGCCGTTCTATGTCGCACTGCCGTCGCCGACTATCGACTGGACCGTGCATGACGGACTGGCCGAGATCCCGATCGAGCAGCGCTCGGCCGACGAGGTCTCGCTGGTCTGGGGCAAGACCGCCGCCGGCGAGATTGTCCAGGTGCGCATTTCGCCGGAGACGACGCCTGCGGCCAACCCGGCCTTCGATGTGACGCCGGCGCGGCTGGTCACCGGCTTGATCACCGAGCGCGGCGTTGCCAAGGCATCGCGCGAGGGATTGAAGGCGATGTTCCCCGAGCGGGCGTAGCCCACGTCCCTAGTACAGAGGCTCGGCCATATGCTTCGGTGTCGGCCATGTCTCGGTAATGCCCGGCTGCACCGGCCGCTCCAGATAGGTCGATAAAACCACATAGCTGCGCGTCGAGGTGACCCCCGGCGTTTCGTACAGGCGCGCCAAAAGGCCTTCGAGTGCTCTGGTGTCTTCCGTGCGGACCTTCAGCAGCATGCAGGTATCACCGGCGACCGTATGGATCTCCTCGACTTCGGGATATTGGGAGACCGCCATCAGTTCCGGCGTCTTTCCCCAGCCCCTGGTGTCGATATGGACAAAGGCAAGCAAAGGCTTTTTCACCGCCCGGGGATCGATTATGGCGACCGTGTTGCGGATGGCGCCGCTGCGACGGAGCCGTTTGACCCGCTCATGCGCTGCGGGTGGCGACAAGCCGACGCGATCGCCGAGTTCGGCGTAGCTGATCGTGGCGTCATCGACCAGGACACCTAATATTCTTCGGTCTATCGCGTCGAGATCGCGGGCCGCGGGCCTGTTCTGCAGAATGCCATCTGTTTCTTCATCCATGGCGAAATTCCTGGTTCTCCGCTGAATAGAATACGGCCATTATGCTGATATGTCGAACATTGATCAAGTTGCGCCATTGACTGCCCGAGCCCCGATCCCGGCGCTTGCCTATCTGCTGACGGGCTGCATCGCCGTCATCGGCTCGAACTCGCTAGTGCTGGGTCCGATTGCACCGGCTGTCGCCTCGTCGTTCGGCACCAGCGTGCCGGCCGTGATGATTGCGGCGGCAGCGTTCGGCCTTGGCACCTCCGCAAGCGCCCTGTTCCTGGCCCGCTACATCGACCGGCTCGGCGCCCGCCGGATGCTGCAGGGGGCTTTGTTGCTGCTGGCACTGGCGCTGGTTGCGAGTGCCGTCGCACCCACGGTGATCATGCTGGTCGCGGCACAGTTACTCGCCGGCATCGCTGCCGGCATCGCCATGCCCGCGATCTATGCCAGCGCCGCGGCCATCGCCCCACCGGGCAGGGAGAGCGGCACGATCGGCGTCGTGCTGACCGGATGGACGCTCAGCATGGTGGCCGGCGTTTCGCTTTCGGCCGTGCTTGCCGATCTTGTGCATTGGCGCGCCGTTTTCGCAGCGGTCGCGGTGCTTGCGGCCCTTGCATGGATGGGGCTGACGGCGACGTCGCTCAGCGACACCAGGAAGGCCGGACCGGCGCCCGCCCCGCTGGAAGCGCTCGGCATTCCCGGAATCCTGCCGCTGCTGGTCGCGTGCGCCGCCTTCATGACTTCTTTCTACGGCGTCTATGGCTATCTCGGCGACCATCTTCATGTCGGGCTTGGACAGCCGGTGAGCGCCAATGGCCTGGCGGCGCTTGCCTACGGTATAGGCTTCGGCACCGCTGCTCTGCTCGACGGCGTCATCGACAGACTGGGTGCGCGGCGCGTCATGCCGTTTGCCTATCTTCTGGTTGCGGTGGTCTACGTCGCGATGGCCGCGACGAGCGGCAGTTTCGGGCTGACCTTGACCATGGTGGCCATCTGGGGACTGGCCAATCATTTCGGCCTGAATGTCCTGGTGATGCGCCTGTCTGCACTCGATCCGTCGCGGCGCGGCACGATCATGGGCCTGAACAGCGCGGTGACTTACCTAGCGGTCTTTGTCGGCACCACCAGCTTCGGGCCGCTCTACACCAGCTTTGGTTTTGCCACCTGCGCAATGGTCGCAGCATTGCTGATGCTGATCGCCGCATCGGCGGCGGCGTGGCGCACGCGATAATCGAACGAACTTGGCCCAACCTTCTCACGGTTGACAGCAGCGCCCTGCCCTTTCATACAAAGCTGTTAATGTTCTCAGGGCGGGGTGAAAGTCCCCACCGGCGGTAAAGGTTTCGGCCTGAGCCCGCGAGCGCTTTCCGGCAAAATCGGAAAGGTCAGCAGATCCGGTGTGATTCCGGAGCCGACGGTTACAGTCCGGATGGAAGAGAACGAACGGAAGCCGGCCCGCTTTTCGCGGGCTTAATCCGTATCGTGCGTCCTGATTCTGGTTCGAAACGGAAGGATGGACCCATGAATCAGCATTCCCATAAAGACTACGAAAAGACTCGCATCGCCGTTATCCGCGCGCGCTGGCATGCCGCTATCGTCGACCAATGCGTACAGGCCTTCGAGACGGAACTGGCCGACATCGGAGGCGAGCACTTCACTGTCGACATCTTCGACGTGCCGGGCGCCTATGAAATTCCCCTGCATGCCAAGACCCTGGCCCAGACCGGCCGCTATGCCGCGATCCTCGGCACCGCTTTTGTCGTCAATGGCGGCATCTACCGGCATGAATTCGTCGCAAGTGCTGTCATCGACGGCATGATGAACGTGCAGCTGTCGACCGGCGTGCCGGTGCTGTCGGCGGTGCTCACCCCGCACAACTACCACGACAGCGCCGAGCACCACCGCTTCTTCTTTGAGCACTTCACGGTCAAGGGCAAGGAAGCGGCGAACGCCTGCGTGCAACTCCTGGCGGCGCGGGAGTTGATCGCGGCTTAAGTCACCAAAACGGCCGGATTTCAGCCCTGCAACAAGAATTGCGATCGAGAAGAGCTCTGAAGGTTGCGGTTCCGTTGAAATCCCGCCAGAAGCATCAAGGGCCGACCGGCAACCGGCCGGCCCGCGACGTTGCGCTTGAAACCAGATACGGGAGACTATTGGGTGGCTCGCATAACACTGAGACAATTGCTCGACCACGCCGCCGAATACGGCTACGGCGTGCCCGCTTTCAACATGAACAATATGGAACAGGGCCTCGCCATCATGGAGGCCGCCGAGGAGACCAAGTCGCCGGTCATCCTGCAGGCCAGCCGCGGCGCCCGCGCCTATGCCAATGACGTGGTGCTGGCCAAGCTGATCGACGCGCTGGTCGAAATCCATCCCGACATTCCGGTCTGCATGCATCTCGACCATGGCAACAACGAAGCCACCTGCGTCACCGCTATCCAGTACGGCTTCACCTCGGTCATGATGGACGGGTCGCTGAAGGAAGACGGCAAGACGCCGGCCGACTACGCCTACAATTCCGGCATCACCAAGCGCGTCGTCGACATGGCGCATTGGGGCGGCGTGTCCGTCGAAGGCGAGATCGGCGTGCTCGGCTCGCTGGAGAGCGGCGGCGGCGAGCAGGAAGACGGCCACGGCGTCGAAGGCGCCATCAGCCACGACCAGCTTTTGACCGATCCGGAACAGGCGGTCGAGTTCGTCAAGGACACCCATGTCGATGCGCTGGCGGTTGCCATGGGCACCAGCCATGGCGCCTACAAATTCTCGCGCAAGCCCGACGGCGCGGTGCTGGCCATGAACGTCATTGAGGAGATCCACCGCCGGCTGCCGAACATGCATCTGGTCATGCACGGCTCGTCCTCGGTGCCCGAGGACCTGCAGGAGATCATCAACAAATATGGCGGCCAGATGAAGCCGACCTGGGGCGTGCCGGTCGAGGAAATCCAGCGCGGCATCAAGCACGGCGTGCGCAAGATCAACATCGACACCGACAACCGCATGGCGTTGACCGGCGCGATCCGCAAGGTGCTGACCGAGAACCCGAGCGAGTTCGATCCACGCAAATATTTGACACCAGCCATGGCCGCCATGCGCAAGCTCTGCAAGGAGCGCTTCGAACAGTTCGGCACCGCCGGCAACGCGCAGAAGATCAAGCCGCTGCCGGTCGCCGAAATGGCCAAGCGCTATAAGTCGGGCAGCCTCGACCCGAAGTTCGGCTGAGCTCCAGCCATTTTTCCCAGAGCTGCCAGAAGCATCCTGGCAGCTCTGGCGACGGCTGTTTTACTCCGGAGTCTCGGCCTCGGCACGAACCAGCTTGATATCGGCGCCAGCCGCCCATGCGCCGATATCTTCCCGACGCAATGCCGCCGCCATCATGTCTGGAAACAAATCCGGCGTGCAGGCAAAGACCGGAATACCGAGGGCGGCCACCGAGCCTGCCATCTTCGGGTCATAACCTGGCCTGCCCTGGTCGGTCAGCGCCAGGAGCACCACGACGTTGACGCCGGAGCGAACGAGTGCAGCAAGCCGCTGCAGCAATTCCTGCCCGTTGCCGCCCTCATAAAGGTCGGTGATCAGCACCATATGCGACTTGGTCGGCCGTTCGATGCGGTCCGCGCAATAGGCCACGGCCTGGTTGATGTCGGTGCCGCCGCCCAGTTGCACGCCGAACAGGACTTCGACAGGATCGCTGAGCTCCTCGGTCAGATCGACGATGGCCGTGTCGAAGCAGACAAGCTTGGTCCGCACGACCGGCAGGGAAGCCATCACCGCGGCGAAGATGGAGGCGTAGATCACCGAGCTTGCCATCGAGCCCGACTGGTCGACGCACAGCACCACCTCATCCAGGTCGACCAGCCTTCGCTGTTTGCGCATGAAGCCGACCAGCTTCTCCGGCACGATGGTTTTGTGCTCGGGCTGGTAATGGCGAAGGTTGGCTGAGATCGTACGCGGCCAGTCGATGTCGCGCTGACGTGGGCGGTTGGTGCGCTGCGACCGGTCGACCGCGCCGCGGATCGCCTCGGCTGTCTTCTGCTCCAGCCGCTGCATCAGCTTGGCGACGATATCGGCGATGATCGTACGCGCAATGTCCTTGGTCTTGGCCGGCATGACCGAGCGCAGCGAAATCAGGTCGGCGACGAGATTGACGTCGGCCTCGATCGCCTTGAGGAATTCCGGCTCCATCAGCATCTGCTTCAGGTTGAGCCGTTCGAAGGCATCCTTCTGGACGATCTGGACGACCTGTGCGGGAAAGAACGATCTGATATCGCCCATCCACTGTGCCACCCTTGGCGCCGAGCGGCCGAGGCCGCCGCGCCGCTTGCGCGGATCGGCAGCCGCATCGCCGGCACCATCGCCGTAAAGCGCATCGAGCGCCGCGGAAAGCCGCTTGTCGGTGTCGGACAGCGCTGACGAGGTTTCCTCATCGGCACCGATCGCCAGGCGCCAGCGGCGCTCCCGTCCGTCGCCGGCCTGGATTGGCTCGCTCATTTCAGCCTCGTCATCCATTGCCGCTCCCGCCCGTCAGCAAGGGTCCGAGCCGTTCAAGATGGCGGCGCCACGCTTCGCCGCCATCCGGAGTCGGCGTCAGTCCGGCAGGCAGGCGTGCGGCGCGGCCGAGCACCGCTTCGATCAACCGCCGCCGCTCCATCGAGTCCAGATGCGAAAAGACCCGGCGCAGCAACGGCAGATGCGCAATGAAGGCGTCTTCGTCGAGGGATGCGAGCCAGGCATCCACCGCACCGCGCAGGCCCTCGTCGTAGATCAGCCGTTGGCCGGCAGTGCTGAAGAAACCCTCGAAGAACCCTGCAGCCTCGGTGACCGGCGTTCCTGGAGACAGACGTCGTGCGATCAGACCGGTTGCCGCGTCGGCTGACAGATGGCCGGCTTCGTAGAGCAGATGCGCGGCACAGCCTGCCACCAGCGCCGTCGAGCGCGATCCATCGAGGACCGCAGCCAGCCCATTGCGCCAGGCGTCCAGCACGTCCTGTTCAGGCTCGACCAGACTGATCGCTTCGTCGGCCTTGCGCATGGCGCCGACCAGCGTCGTGGATGCCTGGGCATCGAGGTCGCGGGCGGCATAGGCGAGCGCGATCCCGCCTTCGACGATCAGCCGCTCCAGCAGACCGGACAGACGGGCGGTTTCCGTCTTGCGAGCCTCGCCATAGCGGATGATGTCGGCGAGCGGCGGCACCGATGTCAGGATTTCCAGGCATTCGCTGCTGCGGGCTGCCCGGTCCTCCAAGGCCGCGAGACCGGCGATCGACGCTTCCGACAGGTTTGCCGTGATGGCGCCCTGGACCAGTGCGGCCATCGCATCAAGAGACGTTGCCGCGCCGATCATCTGGATCAGCCGGCCATTGGCCGCCTTTTCGATGGTTGGTCCGTAGACCAGGTTCTCCACCAGTCGAACGGCATATTCAGGTTCCCACGACAGCGTCCAACGCTCGCGAAAGGTGCCGCGGCTACGGCCGCTGTCGGTGAGTTTGCCCCAATGCACGCCAAGCACGGACAGCCGGTGCAGCAAGGTCGACCGAAACAGCCCGCTCTCGCTGCGCAGATCGACCGATAATTCGCGCTCCAGCGCCTCGGGCTTCAGCCGCGCTGCTTTCTGGTTGCGTTGCAGGTCCTCGATCAGCGGCGCCAGCGGCGTGTCTGGCGGAATTTCACCGACATCGGCGCCCAGCAGCAATTCGGCTTCGACCAGCGCCCACAGCAGCGCTTCCCCGTTGAACAGGGCGGCGATCGCGGCGTCACGCAATTCCTCGAAACCGGGCTTTGGCCGCTCACGGATCACAGCCAGCGTGCGGGCCAGCCGTTCGGCTTCGATCAGCGAGGCGGTCGAGACCATGTGCCCCTTCGCCCTCAGGACCGCCGCGATCTTCGCCAGCCACAGGACCGAGGAGTCGCCTTGCCCGCGCGTCTGCCACAGATGCTTGCACCAGCCGGGCGCGACAACGCCGGCGCCATAACCGAAGCCCAGCGCCAGGCGCGGCCCCGTCCATGGCGCCCAGGTCATCATGCTTTTGCGGCGGGCGAGCCCCTTGAGTAGCGCCTGGTCTTCCTTCAGCGGTCGCGTCGCCTGCAGTGCCGGCACATGGAAAGCACCGCAAACGATAGCGATCGGCCCATCGAATTCCTTTCGCGCGGCGGCGATCTCAAGCCGCATATGCGCTTCGCGTTTCGCCTCAAACGCCGCAAGCGGACCTTCGCCGTCCCGCAGCGTCGTCATCGCGTCGGCTATTGCCGCGAAGATTGGACCCGGCTGCGGGTTCTGCTCGATGATATCAGACCACCAGCTTTCGCCATCTTCATAGCCGGCAGCTTGTGCCAGCGTTCCGATCGGGTCCCGCAGATGCGGCGCCAAGTCAGCCTCGACGTTGGCTTCCGTTCCATCGCTCTCGGTTTCCCCCACGGCCTCAATCGGCGCAGTGCGGGCTGACGACGGCAAATCGATGAAGCGCACTGCTGCGTTGTTGGCGACGGCCCAGAGCGTCGCCTGGTACTCCGGCGAGAATTCGGCGAAGGGCCAGAAGCTTGTCGAGGCCGGATCGTCTTCGGGATAGCAGAGCAGCGCCACCGGCGGCTGCATTTCGGGGCGGGCGAGCAACGGCAACAGCGGGCTGGCGTCGGCCGGTCCTTCGATCAGCACGGCGACCGGTTTCAACTCCTGCAACGCCTGCACCAGGCTGTCGGCGGAGCCGGGCCCGTGATGGCGTATGCCGAAATAGGAAACGTCGCTGAGCGCCATGGCGTCAGATTGCCGCGTTCAAGGCCGCGTAGTAGCCGGCATAGTCTGGCCGCTTCTTGAGCACGGTTTCCAGATATTCTTCCAGCACCAGTTTGTCCTGCACCGGATCCTTGACGATCGCGCCGACGAGGCTGGCGGCAAGGCCTTCGGCGCCGAGCTTGCCGCTGTCGAACCAGGCCGCCTGGCTGAGGCCGCCGACCATGGTGGCAATGGCTTCGGCCGTGGACAGCGAACCGGACGGCGTCTTCAACGTCACCTTGCCGTCGGCTGTAGCGCCGGAGCGCAACTCGCGAAAAATGGTCAGCACGCGCGCGATCTCCTCGCCGACATTCTTCGGCACCGGCAGGTCGAGACCGCCGGCCATCTCTCCGACCCGCTTGGAGACGATTGCCACTTCCTCCGCCATGTCTTCGGGCAAGGGCAGTACGACGACATTGAAGCGGCGCTTCAACGCCGAGGACAGCTCGTTGACGCCCTTGTCGCGGTTGTTGGCGGTGGCGATGATGTTGAAGCCGCGCTGCGCGTAGATCGAGGTGTTCAGTTCCGGGATCGGCATCATCTTTTCGGACAGCACGGTGATCAGCGTGTCCTGCACATCGGAGCCCATGCGCGTCAGCTCCTCGAGGCGGCAAAGCTTGCCGTCCTGCATGGCGCGGTAGAGCGGCGTCGGCACCAGCGCGTCCTGGCTCGGGCCCTTTGCCAGAAGCTGCGCGTAGTTCCAGCCATAGCGGATCTGGTTCTCGTCGGTGCCGGCCGTGCACTGCACGATCAGGGTCGAATCGCCCATGATGGCGGCGGCGAGATGTTCCGACACCCAGGATTTGGCCGTGCCGGGGACACCCAGCAGCAACAGCGCGCGATCGGTGGCGAGCGTCGCGACCGCGGTTTCCATCAGCCGGCGCCGGCCGACATATTTGGGCGTTATCACTGTCCCGTTGTCAGCCTTTCCGCCGAGCAGGTAGGTCAACACGGCCTTGGGCGACAGGCTCCAGCCGGCGGGCCTTTGCCGGTCATCGTTGCGCGAGAGCGCCTGCAATTCGGCGGCATAGGCCTGCTCGACCGGAAGACGGATGGCTGCGTTCATTTGCTGTTCTCCGGATTGATCATATGTTGGTTCGATGCTCGGCCAGTGACGCGTTGAGCCGCAGAAGACCGAGAGACGGCGCCGCCGGCGCCATACCGGCCGCAACAACGTCTCCGATCAATTTCTCCGCCGTCGCCGCCGTGGCGAGAAAGCCCATAGTTTCCAGAAGCTGGTCGACGCCTCGCTTCACAGCGTCATCGTTTCCTGCAACAGCGGAGCGAAGCGCCGGGAGCATCTGGCCGTTTGTCAGGTCGGCCCATTCCAGCCAGCTTGCTTCGAGGCCCTCGGCCAGATTGAGCGCGCCGAGATGTTGCGTGTCTTTCAGGATCGACCTGACCAGGACACGCTTCCTGCGGCTGTCCAGACGCGCCATGAGGTGGAGGACGAAGAGTGTGGGCTTGCCACCTTCGGCGACAAGCGTATCCGCCATGTGCGTCACCGCGGCGTCGCTGCCCGACGCGGCGACCATTCGGGCAACAAGGATATCGGCATTGCTCTCGGCGCCGAATTGCCACGCCCCGATAAACTCGGATTCGGTGGTGCCGAAGCGCGTGGCGAGGTCGACCAGGTTACAGGTCTCGAACAGTTCGGCGCGACGTCTTTCCTGCGCCGGCGATTTGAGTTTTGCCGGCGTGTAGGTGGTGCGGCGGCGGATGAAGCCGGATTTGCCTTCAGCGATGAAGGCAGCGAGTTCGGCCGTCGGAGCTTCCGGCCCGCCATCGCCTGGCGAGCCGTGCTCTCCCAATCTTGCCAGCAACCGGCCAGCGAGTTCGCGCAGCTTCCCGGAACGATCGGCGGAGAGGCTCTTCAGGAATGGCACGTCATCGGCGCCCAGGCCGAAGCGCAACAGGTCGACGAGTGCAATCCTGATCTCCGCCGGCTCTCCGGAGGCCTTGGTTTCGATCAGTTGCCGAGCCGAAGCCGGTGCGGTGCGGCGCATATCGGCGAGCGCGGTGCGGCGTGCGGCGGGATAGAAGTCATCCCAGTTTTCCACCGTCAGATGCTCCTGGCTTGCAGGTTTTTCGCCGTCCGCGCCTGCCTGCCAGTCGACCCAGGGTGCATAAACGTCCGGACTGCTCTGATCCGACGCGGCTGGCATCCAGTCCATCGGATGCAGCACGAAGCCGCGGCTGGCGACGAGCGTGACCACACGCGACTTGCTTCTTGTGTCGGCGGCATGCTTGAGCGCGGCTCGCAAGAGCGGCCGCAGCCGTTCCGGCAGCATCGGCAAGGCGAGTTCGGGCAATTGCGGGCGGCGTTTCAGCGTCTTCGGCGCGGCTGGCCGCAAGGCAATGTCGAGAGCTTGTGCGGCGATCGCCAGCAGCCGGCGTTCGCGCTCGTCGGGGCTGGCACCGCCGGCGATCTCCTTCCACGCGCCCGGAGCCAGGTCGAAGGTGGTCCCGCCGGTGATCCAGCAGTCGCGCATGGCCGCCAGGCCGGTCTGCTCGATCTCGTTCACGACAAGTCAAGCCTCCCGAAACCGCTTTGCGCTGCCAGCAGGTCAAGCCGGCTGCCATTCCAAAGTGCTGCCGTTGCCATAAGGTCCAGCCCAAGCAGCGTTGGATTGACGGTGTCGGCAATCGGCAAGGCGATACCATGCGGATCGTCGGCGGCTTGCCACCAGGCAGCGCCCCGATCGTCCAGCAGGATCGCGCCGGGCGGCAGCATGACAGGACAATCGGTGAGCCAAGGGGCTGTGTTCTGGTGAGCAGCATGCGCCGCGAGCGGATCGGCTGTGCGAAAGCCGAAATCGGGCCACTCACCTGTCGAGACGTCGCCCTTGCGGTCCGCCACCAAGGCCCGCAGCGGCTGGCGTGCCGGGTAAAAGACCAGCCTGGCATCGAACCGGTCGCCCGGTGTGAAGGCGTTCGACCGGCGACCGGCCGAGGCCGGAAAATAGTCGAGCAAGAGAGCAAATTGCGGGCTCGCGCTCTTCAGGTCGAGGAGCCAGGTCGAATGGCTGACGAGACCGTCACGGCGCGACTCGATCTTCTCGCCAAGCACCTCCCAGACGCTTTCGACCTGTTTGGCATCGGGATTGGCCAGAACCTGCTCACGGCTTTCGGACGTCGATACGAGCCGCCTCAGTTCGGCGTCGCCTGGTGTCGATCGCCAGGCCTTGGCCACCAGCACGAGCTTGCCGAGTTCGCGGATCGCCGCGTCCGGGCGCTCCTCGCTGCGCAGCCCCATCAGCCGTGACGGAATCTCGTCGATGCGGCCGGCAAGCGCTGTCGCCTTCATGTCGACCAGCCGTGCCGCAATCCGGCGGCAACGATCACTGCTGTTGTCGACAAAACCGGCCAGGCCAAGCCGCAACTGGTCAGCGATCCATTGATCCAGCTCATCCAACGCCGCCGACACCGCGGATTGCGTATCCAGCGTCCGCTTGCGCTGCGCTGCCTCGCGGCGCTCGACCGCAGCGGCGTCCTCGACATCAGCGCTTTCGTCGTCGCGCGAGGCCTCGCCAATGCTCTTGCCTCCCGCACCGGGCGCTTGCGCCGCCGGCTGCGGCGAGACCTTCCTGCGGCGGCCGAGCCAATCATTCACCCATTCCGGGGTCGAGCCTGCGGCGGTAAAACTGGCCGGCGTGGTGGCTGCAATCCACATCAGCGCCAAAGTGTGCTTGCAGGGAAATTTCCGCGACGGACAGGTGCATTTGTAGCCATGGTCGCCGGTGTCGACGACCACACGGTAGGGATTGGAGCCGGAACCCTGGCATTCCCCCCAGAGGAGCCCCAGTTGATCGCTCTTTTCGAGCCGTGGCCAGTTCGATTGCCTGGTCAACCTGGACGCGGCGCTCAACGACGCCTGATCGGGCGCAAGCGCTTCGATGGTTTTCAAGTCGAATTCCAAGCCGCGCCTCTCGTCGCTCGAACGATACGGGTAGCCAGTATAGATGGCCGTCTATGACGGATTCTTGTAGCAGCAGCGGCACCGAGATCGATACAGCTGAACACAATAGTTGCGCCAGTCAATCTGATCCGTCGGCAATGCAATTGCTATTCAGCGATGTCTCCCCGAGAAATTATCTCCTGGCGAGAACAAACGCGCGATACGACCTATTGAAGCGTGCGTGCCGGCTGACCGGCGTGGTCGCGGGCGATGCCGGCTTCGGCATCCTCCACCCCAAACGCACGGTCGAGACCCGTCGCCACCACCGAGACCCTGAAGCGGCCTTCCATGCCCTTGTCGAAGATGGCGCCAACGATGATGTCGGCATCCTCGTAGACCTCTTCGCGAATGCGGGTGGCGGCCTCGTCGACCTCGAACAGGGTCATGTCCCTGCCGCCCGATATCGAGACCAGAACGCCCTTGGCGCCTTTCATCGACACTTCGTCGAGCAGCGGGTTGGCGATCGCGGCTTCGGCCGCCTTCATTGCCCGACCCTCGCCGGAGGCCTCACCGGTGCCCATCATGGCGCGGCCCATATCGCGCATCACCGATTTGACATCGGCGAAGTCGAGATTGATCAAGCCTTCCTTGACGATGAGATCGGTGATGCAGCTGACGCCGGCATAGAGCACCCGGTCGGCAATGACGAACGCATCGGCGAAGGTGGTCTTGGCATCGGCGATCCGAAACAGGTTCTGGTTCGGGATGACGATCACCGTGTCGGCGCTCTCGCGCAGCCGCTCGATGCCCTCTTCGGCCATCTGCATTCGGCGCCTGCCCTCGAAGGCGAAAGGCTTGGTGACGACGCCCACCGTCAGGATGCCGGCCTTGCGCGCCGCCTGGGCGATGATTGGAGCCGCACCGGTTCCCGTGCCGCCGCCCATGCCGGCGGTGACGAAACACATATGCGTGCCGGCCAGATGGTCCATGATCTCGTCGAGCGATTCCTCGGCCGCGGCGCGGCCGATCTCGGGAAGCGATCCGGCGCCCAATCCTTCGGTGACGTGGGCGCCAAGCTGGATCAGCCGCGTCGCCTTCGACATGGTCAGCGCCTGGGCGTCGGTGTTGGCGGCGATGAATTCAGTGCCCTGAAGCTGCTCCGCGATCATGTTGTTGACGGCATTGCCACCGCCGCCGCCAACGCCGATCACGGTGATCTTGGGTCTCATCTCGGAGATTTCGGGCTTCTTGAACTCGGCCATGCCTGTGTCTCCTTCGCCAATTGCGCGCGCTTCACGACCCACCCGCAGACTGCCTTGAAACCTTGCAATCGAGTGGCATGATGCGAATCACTCCGTTGCGATGGGTAGCCCAAAAAGCCAGACAGCGGCCAGAGGTGCAAGTGCATGCGAGGTCAAGATTTGTGATGACCGTTTTGCACAGCGTGGCAGAGACGCCGTGTGCCTGACAATCAAGCCGTGAGCCTTGGCGCGACGCGTCGCTTGCCGCGCAACGATCGAAGCGTCTATCATGTGCTTGATAAGTCGCTGACTTCGGCGTTCTCGCCGGGCTCGGCCACGCAGAATCCCCAGCGGCGAAACCAGCCGGCCGCACAGATTTCTGAACCGATGAAGCAGCGCCCCGCCGATGGCCGACAAAACACAATTCGGGTTGACCGCCGTCGACACCGTTCCCTTGCATGAAAAAGTCTATCTTGAGCTTGTGCGGGCACTGATGTCCGGCCAGTTCACGCCGGGCCAGAAGCTGACATCGCGAAAACTCGCAAGGGAACTCGGCACCAGCGACATGCCGGTGCGCAGCGCCTTCATGCGGCTGCAAGCGCTGCGGGCGCTCAGCCCAATGCCGAACGGCAGCGTCGAAGTGCCGGCAATATCGGCCGACCGGTTTTCGCAATTGACCGCGGTGCGGACTATCCTCGAAGGCTCGGCGACCGAGCTGGCGACAACACGCATCAACGGCAACAATCTGCGCACGATCCGACGCCACGCCACCGAACTGACATTGGCGGCTCGCAAGGGCGATATCGACGATTATCTGCGCAAGAACCACGACTTCAAATTCTCGATCTATCGCCATTGCGGCAACGAGCAGATGATCTTCCTGATCGAGACCGTATGGATGCAGGTCGGCCCGTTTCTCAGGAATCTCGCCACGGGGTTCGAGGATGACCTCGCCTCCATTCTCGACATTGACTTTCACGAGGAAGTCGTAGCGGCGATCGAGGCTCAGGATGGCGAGCGCGCCCGCGCCGCCATCGTGCGCGACATCGACGAAGGCGCCTCGCACATCCTGCAGCAGGCGAGATTTTCGAAGATGAGAAGCTAGAATCGCCGGGCGACAATTGTTCGATCGAAGGCCCAGCCATGTTGTCTCGGTGGCGAACCCAGAACGTCGAATGCCGGTAGTCGGTCAGTGCGAAATTGGCGATAGCAGAAGCCGCGCAAGCTGGCCGTCGATAGGAAAGTGGATTTGCGGCGTGGACAGCATATGGACTACCTCTTTCGTCCGGTCTTCTGCGAACTCGATATCATCTCGCATTTCAACAAGATCGGCCCATTCCTCGACGTCCTTCGCCTCGAGGTTCCCGGCTAGAAAGCGCAAGAGAACGCTTCGAATGTGATCGTAGGTCAGCGTGACCAGCGCAGTTGGATAGTCCCAGGGAAGCGGCGCCAAAAGCTTTTCAAGCTCTGCAACCGGCCGATCTAGCTCAACCAGTGAGCGGATAATAGAACGCCGTTCTTCATCTTTCCTGCTTTCGCCTTGGCGGCGCGGGCGCTTCGCGTGGTTATCAGTCACAATCGCCACACCTCGCCCGCTCTGACCCCAGCCTGTCAGCGGCCCCATGCCAACAATATGACACTCCGAGGGGATTGTTTGAAGGTTGAATTTCAAACTAACCCACAGTTTGAATGCCACTTGGCTTTCCGACCTCTTGCCTCTATGTTGCGATCGCAGATCGCGCAATTGGTTTTGAAATGCCTCCCGACATCCCAGCTAGTGACTTGAAAAAATAAGGAAAAGCGCTTGGCGACAGCCAAGTTTGTTTTCCTAAAACTCACAAGCTATTTTTATCAGGGACAGTGCAGCCGGTCAGGTTGCGGCACCTTCGAAAACCAGAGGTCATAAATTGAGCGATGCAATTGCGGACGTTTTGAACTGGCTTGACAGCAGGACCGACATCCAGAGCCTGAGAGCCGCGGTGTGCGACCTCAACGGCATCATGCGCGGCAAGCGCATTCCCGTCGAGCAGGCAAGAAAGGCGCTGGAAGGCAAGCTGCGCATGCCTTTTTCGCTGATCGGGCTCGATGTGTGGGGCGAGGACATCGAAGGCAACACACTGGTATTCTCGACCGGCGATGCCGACGGACTGTGCCAGTGGACGGGGCGCGGCATTCTGCCGGTGGCCTGGACGGCGCATCCGACAGCGCTTGTCCCGCTCTGGCTGGCCGACGAAAGCGGCGCGCCCTATCTCGGCGATCCGCGACGGGCGCTGGCCCGCATCCTCGATCGCTACAAGGCCTTGGGCCTGACCCCGGTCGCGGCAACGGAACTCGAATTCTACCTCGTCGATCCGCAATCGCAACGGCCGGTCGGACCGGTCTCGCCGGTGACCGGACGCCGTCTCGATTCCGACGCGGCGCTGTCGATCGACGAGATCGACGACTTCGAATCCTTCATCCATGACGTCTACGAGGCCTGCCGGACGCAAGGCATTCCCGTCGACACGGCCATCGCCGAAAACGGCGTCGGTCAGTTCGAAATCAATCTGAACCATGTCGCGGACGCCTTGCGGGCGGCTGACGATGCGGTGCTGTTCAAGCGCACGGTGAAGGGCATTGCCCGCAAGCACGGCTTTGCCGCCTGCTTCATGGCTAAGCCCTATGGCGACCGCGCAGGCAACGGCTTTCACGTTCATTTCAGCCTGATCGACGGCGAAGGGCGCAACGTCTTCGATGACGGCACCGACCAGGGTTCTGAGACCATGCGCCATGCGGTCGGCGGCCTGCTTGCGGCAATGGCCGAAAGCACGCTGGTGTTCGCGCCGCACTTCAACTCCTACCGCAGGCTGCGCCCGAGATCCTATGCGCCGACCGCAGTCGCCTGGGGTTATGAGAACCGTATGGTGGCGATCCGCATTCCCGGCGGGCCAACCGGTGCGCGCCGCATCGAGCATCGCGTTTCGGGAGCCGACGCCAATCCCTATCTGGTGCTAGCGGCCATATTGGGCGCCGCACTGACGGGCATTGAAAGACAAATATCGCCAGGCGATCCGATCGGCACCGACGGCCAGGGACTCCCGCCGGCAAAGCTGCCGCCGGACTGGGCATCCGCGATCGCCGCCTTCGAGAGCGGGACGCATGTGGCGGAGATTTTTCCAGCCATCCTGCGCGACTCCTTCGTTGCCTGCAAACGCCAGGAATTGAACACGTTCGCGCTCAATGTCAGCGATTTCGAAATCGAGACATACCTCGAAAGTGTTTGAGGGCTGACGGGCCCAGCGGTATTGGTTCCGGCCGATTTTCGAGCAGCCGCAAAGCACTTGCGGTGGGATCGCTAACCGGGCATAAACATGATGTTTCTTATCATGTTATGGTTGGGATCACAGGACTTGACCTTCGTTGCGCGCATGGAAAGCCGGATTGAGGGCTTTTCAGTCATTGGCGATCTGAAATGGCATGTCTGGGACGGCGTGGTCGCCGACCTCTGGGATGTCTCATGCGGTGACAAGGCCGAAGGCTATTACGTCTCTCCCGACCCCCGGCTGTTCGTCGCGCTCGATGTGGATGGCGACGGCGCTTTCTTCGTCGAAGGCGCCAAGGGCGAATTGCGCCGCCACGACCAGGCTTTTTCCATGGCCTACATACCGGCCGGCGTGCCGATCCGCGGCCGGGTCGAGGGGCTACGGCGGATCCGGCATCTCGACCTGCATTTCGACGCCGCAGCGCTGACGCGCCGCTTCGGCCGCAGCCTTGACCACGAGGCCTTGCGGATGTCGCGCTTCCAGTTTCGCGACGACCGGATCGCCATGCTTGCCGGCATGATTGCCGCCGAATGCGGCAACGACCGGCCTCTGCATGATCTCTATGGCGAGGGCTTGCTCAATGCCTTGTTCGCAAGCCTGTTCCAGATAGACCAGCCTGATACCGCCAGGCGACGGTCGCCGCTCTCGCGCCGCAAGCTGCGCCTCGTCACCGACTACATAGACGCGCATTGCCTGTGCAGGATCCGGCTTGCCGATCTCGCCGCGCTGACCGGCCTGTCCGAAACCGCGATGAGCCATGCCTTCAAGGCGGCGACGGGCGTGCCGCCGCATCGCTGGCAAATGCAGGCTCGGGTCGACAGGGCCAAGGCGATGATGGCGCGCGACGCCGCTTCACTTGGCGACATCGCCGAGGCAACGGGGTTTTTCGACCAGGCGCATCTGACGCGTGTGTTCAAGTCGATTGTCGGATTGACGCCCGGCGCCTGGATGAGGAGCACCAGTCGCCAGTGACATTTCCGCAACATCACACCGTCATGTCCCTCGTTTGGACAAGAATGGACAAACCGCCCAATTCCGTCCAATGACCCGCAGTTAAGCTGAGATAAATGATCAAGTATCTCAATGTCGACAGGCGGGGACTTTCCTGATGAGCAGAACTTACCGGATGAAGGCGCTTCTGGCGGCCAGCGTCGCCGCAGCCGCGATGATCCCGCCAATGGCCGCGTTCGCGCAGTCGGTGCAAACCAGCACGCAGCTTCAACCGGTGGTGGTCGAGGGCGAGGCCGGCGACGGCGCGACCGGACCGGTTAAAGGCGTCGTCGCCAAAAAAAGCAGGACCGGCTCCAAGACGGCGACCGACATCAAGGATATCCCGCAATCCGTGTCGGTGGTCGGCCGTCAAGAAATCGACGACCAGGGCGCACAGAAGGCTGATGAGGCCTTGCGCTACACGGCCGGCGTCTTCGCACAGCCCTTCGGCCCCGACAGCGACACCAACTGGCTGTACATCCGGGGTTTCCAGGCGACGGCCACCGGCACCTACATGGATGGGCTGCAGCTGTTCAGCTACGGCTTCGGCGGCTTCTATGTAGACAGTTTCGGGCTTGAGCGCATCGAGGTGCTGAAGGGCCCGGCCTCCGTGCTCTATGGCGGCAGCAATCCCGGTGGCCTGGTCAACTATGTCAGCAAGCGGCCGGACTTCGAACGCACGCGCTATGTCGAGACCGGCGTCAACGACGCAGGCAATGTCTATCTCGGCTTCGACATTGGCGACGTGGCCAAGGATGGCGCGGTCAGCTACCGGATGACGGGCAAGGTCGCCGGCGGCGATACCTACAGCGACCTGCAAAATGGCTGGCGCGGCTTCATCTCGCCAAGTATTACGTGGAAGCCGGACGAAGCAACCACGCTGACCATCCTGGCCAATTACAGTCACATCGACGAAAACCACAATGGCGGCAGCTTCCTGCCCTATAGCGGGACGGTGACGGACCACATTGTGGACGGCGTGAATTATGGCCGCATCGACCCAGATGCGAATTTCACCGAGCCGAGCGTCGATCTCTACAAGCGGGAACAGGGCTCGATAGGCTACGAGTTCGAACACACATTCGACAATGACTGGACGGTGCGCTCCAACACTCGATTTAGTGCCGCTTCCATCAACGAAGTCAGCGTCTATCCCAACGGCTGGTCCCGAGATACGAATCCTGCAGCGAGCCCCACTGCGCTGGATCGCATCAATTTCGACCATGACACCGACGCGATGACATTCCTGTCGGACCTGCAGATCGAGGGCAAGGTGGAGACCGGGCCAGTCGAACACACGCTGCTGGCCGGCATCGACTACAAATATTACAACATCGACCAGGTGCAGTCGTCGGCGGAATTTGGGCTTACTCCGCCAATCGACGCGTTCGACCCCGTCTACGATTCGCCGCTGACGCCCCGCGTCAGCTATCTGAACCAGGACCTGACGCAGAAGCAGCTCGGCTTCTATGCCCAGGACCAGTTGCGCTTCGGCGATGGCTGGCTGGTGACGCTGAACGGCCGCTACGACCGTGGCTGGCTCGACGCCGACAATCGTCCGACCTACTACAGCAGCAGCTCCAGTTCACAGAGCCAGACTGTCGGAGATTTCTCCGGGCGAGCAGGACTGGCCTACGAATTTGACAACGGCGTTACCCCCTATGCCAGCATCGCCACCTTCTTCAACCCGATCATCGGCACCGACGCATTGGGCAATCTGTTCAAGCCGGAAGAAGGCACGCAATACGAAGTCGGCGTGAAATACGTACCGACCTTTGTCGATGGCCTGTTCACCCTGTCGCTGTTTGACCTGACGCGCCAGAACGTCCCTTCCAATGTCACTCTGTTCACGCAGATGCAGACCGGTGAAGTGCGCTCTCGCGGTGTTGAACTCGAAGGCAAAGTGAACGTGACCGACGATTTCCGGGTCACGGGTGCATTCACGGCCTACGACATCGACATCACCAAGGACGCCAACCCGGCGCTCATCGGCAAGACACCCTTCATCGTCCCCGAGATTATGGCTTCCGCGTCGATCGACTACACGTTCCGTGGCGATTGGTATGACGGCATCTCGGTCGGCGGCGGCCTGCGTTATGTTGGCTCTTCGTGGGCCGACAATGAGAACACGGCCAAAGTGCCGGCGGTCACGCTGGCCGATCTGAAACTCGGCTACGAGAAGGAGAATTGGGGGATCGATCTCAACATCACCAACCTCTTCGACAAGACCTATGTGTCGAGCTGCCAGACGACGCTGACCTGTTCCTATGGCGAAGGCCGCTCGTTCAAGCTGAAGGCGCATACGACTTGGTAGTCGACTTGGTTACAGCTTGCCAAACAAGCCAGTGATGATCCATCTGCCCAACAGACGGCAGGTGCTTGCGCTGGCGGCCGCGGCATTGCTGCCACCGGTCGCCGCCAGGGCGGCGGCGATGCGGGTTGCCGCGATCGACTGGGGCATGCTGGAGACGTCGCTGGCACTCGGCATCGAGCCGGTGGCGGCGACCGAACTGATCCAGTTCCGCAAGATCGCGGTCGAGCCGAGAGTGCCCCAATCGGTGACCGATCTCGGGCTGCGCGGCGCGCCCAATTACGAGCTGCTGCGCATCGTCGCGCCTGATGTCATCGTGATCTCCAATTTCTACGAATACCAGCGCCCGATGCTCGAACGTATCGCGCCGGTGTTTGCGCAAACGGTCTACGAGGCCGGCGTGCCGCCTTATGTGCTCGCCGAGGCAGCGACACTGGCCCTGGGCGAAAAGCTGGGACGGCAGGCCGAGGCGGAGCGCTACGCCGATGAGACCGCTGATGAAATCGCGCGGCTGCGCGGCACCTTGCCGCGCGCTTCCGGGCGCCCGGTCTTCGTCATCAGCCTAGGCGATAGCAGGCATTTTCGCGCCTTTGGCCGCGATTCCATGTTCGGCGATGTGCTGACGCGTCTCGGCCTGGTCAATGCATGGACCGACGAGACGAGCTACAGCGCGGCGGCACCCGTCGGACTGGAGGCGCTGGCGCGCGTGCCCGAGGCGTCGATCCTGATCGTTTCGCCACTGCCGGCGGATGTCGGGCGTTCGCTTCCGACAAATGCCTTGTGGAACGCTCTGCCGGCGGTGCGTCAGAACCGCGTTGCCGTCCTGGAGCCGGTCAACCACTTTGGCTGCCTGCCATCGGCACGCCGCTTCGCGCGTCTGGCGACGGCCGCCCTTGCCGGGCAGGCCCATGGCTGAGCGCACTAAAAGCGATCACGCCGCGACGAGTGCCGCGCTGTTGCCAATCGCCCTGTGGGGCCTCCTCGCGGCTGTGGCAGCGCTCCTGTTCGCATGGCGGGTCGGCATGCAGTGGCCGGCCGCGCCGCCGGGCGACGGCATTGATCTCGATCGTGTCATCCTGCTCTACAGCACGTTGCCGCGCGCCGCCGTGGCGGTGCTGGCCGGCGCCGTGCTCGGCCTGTCCGGCCTGCTGTTGCAGCATGTGCTGCGCAACCCGCTGGCCGAACCGTCGACGCTCGGTATTTCGGCTGGTGCGCAACTGGCCATGACGATCGCCTCGCTTTACGCACCGCTGCTGATGGAGCGGTCGCAGGGCCTGGGCGCCTTCGCCGGTGGCATCGCCGCGGTGCTGCTGGTGCTGGCATTGACCTGGCGGCGCGGGCTGGAGCCGGTGTCGGTCATGCTCGCCGGGATGATGGTGGCGCTGACCGCCAGTTCCGTCAGCGCAGCACTGATCCTCGCCAATGGCGATTACCTGTTTTCGCTGTTCATCTGGGGCGGCGGATCGCTGGTCCAGCAGGACTGGGAGCCGACCATCGCGCTGACGGTCAGGCTGGTGGCCGGCGCGGTTGCCGCATTGATGCTGCTGCGGCCGCTGACCATTCTTGGTCTCGACGATGCCTCGGCACGCGGCCTGGGCGTCGCCCGTCACTCAAGTCGCTTTCTCATCATCGCGCTTGCCGTGTGGATGGCGACGTCAGTCGCGGCAGAGGTTGGCGTCATCGGATTCGTTGGTCTTGCAGCGCCGGCGCTGGCCACGCTTTCGGGCGCCCGCACACTGCGCCAAAAACTCATCGCCGCGCCGCTGATCGGCGCCGTGCTGCTGTGGCTGACGGACGGGCTGGTACAGCTGGCCGCCGGTTCCGGTGGCGAACGCATTCCGACCGGCGCCGGCACCGCCCTGCTCGGCGGTCCGCTGCTGCTGTGGCTGTTGCCGCGGCTGCGCCTTTTCGAGTGGCCGCATCTCGGTTCGAATGGTACCGCACCGCGCAAGGCCAGCCGGCCCTGGCTGATCATCCTGCTTCTGTTTGCGCTGGCGCTTGTCGCTGCCACCGTGGCGCTTGTCGTCGGGCGCGGTCCGGACGGCTGGACTATTGCTGGGGGAGACCTGTTAACCGATCTCGCCGCGTGGCGCGCGCCGCGGATCGGAGTGGCGGCCGCCGCCGGCGCCATGCTCGCGGCCGCCGGCGTCGTCATCCAGCGGGGTCACCGGCACCCCGCTGGCGAGCCCCGAAGTGCTTGGCGTCGGCACCGGCGCCGGTGCCGGCCTGACAGCCGTGCTGATGGTCAGCGCCACGGCCGATCTCGGCTGGCAGCTCGCCGGC
Organism: Mesorhizobium sp. M7A.F.Ca.MR.176.00.0.0; assembly: GCF_004023165.1. Taxonomy (NCBI): domain Bacteria; kingdom Pseudomonadati; phylum Pseudomonadota; class Alphaproteobacteria; order Hyphomicrobiales; family Phyllobacteriaceae; genus Mesorhizobium; species Mesorhizobium sp. M7A.F.Ca.MR.176.00.0.0. The sequence continues at coordinate 61,997 of NZ_RZTC01000016.1, forward strand.
TCAGCCCTGGGCTCACTGGTGGCCTTGATTGCCATGCTGGCCCTTGCCGCACGAGCAAAGTTCGGTGCCGAGCGGCTGCTGCTTGCCGGGATCGCCATGAGCGCGCTCTGCAGCGCTGCGATCACCGCGACGATCGCCATGGGCAACGCGCAGTCCTACATCCTGTTGCGCTGGCTGAGCGGCTCGACCGGCCAGGCGTCGACGCTCGATGCAGGGCTAGCACTCGCCTGTCTGTTGCCGCTGACATTGCCGCTGTTCCTTGCCGCCCGCTGGCTGGACATCCTGCCGCTCGGGTCCGACAGCGCACGCGGGCTGGGCGTGCCGGTCGCTGGCGGACGATTGATGCTGATCGTCGTTGCCGCGCTCCTCACCGCGCTGGCCGCCATGGTCGTCGGACCGTTGAGCTTCGTCGGCCTGATCGCGCCACACCTTGCCCGTCTGGTCGGCTTTTCCCGCGCCCGCGTCGATCTCGCCGGAGCGATGCTTCTGGGCGCCCTGCTGATGATCGTCTCGGACTGGCTGTCGCGCATGGCTGCCTTTCCCTACGAACTGCCCGCCGGCCTGTTCGCTTCGCTGCTTGGCGGGCCGTATCTCGTCTACCTGCTTGCCAAGGGCGTGCCGCGCCAGGGCTGACGGGTTCCGAAATGCTATGAGGTTCTATCCATAGGGCTAGGCCAGTGCGGCCAAGCTGGCGCGCATCGATCGGTCATGTTCCGGCAGCCGCGATACGGTCGGCAGGCCGCGGGCTTCCTGGGCACCGAAGCCCAGCCGTGTCAGACAGGCTCGCGCCAAGGCCGCATTGCTGTCGATGACGACCAATCCATTGATATCGTTGAGGCTGGCGGCCACCACCGACAGTTCGGTGCAGCCGAGCAGGGCTGCATCGGCGCCGGCCGCTTGCGCGATGTCGAGCGCGCGCTCGGTTTCAACCGCCGCATCCGCGATCGAACCCGCCTTGACGAGGCTGATCGCGCTGTCGACGCAGGCCTGAAACTCGGTGTTCGCGGGAAGGCAGAGCTCAAATCCCGCTGCCGACATCCTGTCCTGATAGAAGCCGGAGACCAGCGTGCCTTGGGTGGCGAGAACAGCAACCCGGCCCTGATCCAGGCTGCGACGCGTCTCCGTCACCACAGCATCTCCGATATGGATGATTTCCGCGCGCGAATTCGCCGCCAGTTGGCCGTACCAATGGTGGGCGGTGTTGCACGGCATCGCGATGCGGGCGACGCCGAGCGCATTGAGCGTCGCGACCGCGGCTTTCAAAGGCGCCAGCGGCCCATCATGGCCGGCAAGGATCGCTTCGGTCCTGTCGGGCAGCTGCGGGACACTGAGAATCACGGCAGGCACATGTTCGTTGTCTCTGAGCGCCTGGGTCATCCGGGTCAGCTTGAAGTAGAAATCAGCCGAAGCAAGCGGCCCAAGACCGCCGATAATGCCGAGCTGGGGACGGATGCTGTCGTCGATCATCTGACAGGCTCGGCTTCGAGCTGGTCCGAGGCGGCGTCAGGCTGCGTCGTCTCCCTGTGGCTGGGAGCGATCATTGCCGTGCTCGCCGCGACGGTGCAAACGCTGGCCAGCGTCATGAACGTGTCGACGGCTGCATCCACCGCGACGAACAGGACGAACGCCGCCTCGAAGGGAAGCTTCAGGTAGCCGCACACGATGGACATCTGGGACAGGATGAGCAGGCTACCCATGCCGCCGGTGGTGAGCGCGAGAAGCGCTGAGATGATGCCGACGAGCACGAGGTCCGAGACTGCAAGCTGGTGGCCGTAAAGCTGGGCAATGAAAAGCGCACCCGAGGTGTAGAGCAGCGCTGGGCCTGTACGCAGCAATGCCGCCTGCAGCGGCACGAGCAGTTCGACCACCACCAGGCTGAACCGCAGGCGCTCGCTCAAAAGGTTGATGACCCAAGGCAGCGAGGCGACCGTAGAGCGTGTGGTGATGGCCACCATGAGAAGGGGCTGGCAGGTCTTGATCGTGGTCCAGTAGCTTCGTCGCGACCGGATGGCGATAATGGCAAAAGCCCCGGCAACGAATATGAGGCAGGAAAGGCCCATCACCAGCAGGTAACCGCCCATCAGCGTGAGCGGCTTGGTTCCGGTCGACGCGGTCTGGTCCGCGATCAGGATGAAGGTTGCAAAGGGCAACCCCCAGATGAACCAGTTGGTGAGCACCGTGCAGGCCCGGTAGACCGCGTTGAGCGCCTGGGTCAGGCTCATGGACGAAGGCTGGGGAATCTTCCCCATCGCGAGCCCGAAAAGCAGGCAGAACAGCAAAACCTGGATGGTCTGGCCCGAGGCAAGCGCGTTGAAGACGTTGTTCGGCACCAGGTCGAGCAGGATCGAGTGCCCGCCATTGGGATCCCCATTGGAGGGCGGCGGCTGGAACGGGAAGGCGAGATCGGTGGACACGCTGCCTTGCGAATTGATGAACTCGCCAAGCTCGATGCGCGACTGCGGATTCTCGATCTGGCCCGGCTGCAGGATCAACGACAAGGTGCCGCTCACCAGCACGCTCAGGAACGACACGACCAGAACGGCCATACCCACCTTGCCGAGGTAGCGGACCGATTTGGGATCCTGGACCATTGCCGTGATGGAGAAGATGACCGACGAGACCAAATAGGGCAGGACGACCATCTTGAGGAAATTCAGGTAGAGCTGTGCGACAGGGCTGATCGCATGGGCAAAGTCTGGATAGTAGAGGCCGCACATTATCCCTGCAGCAATCATCACAATCGTCGTCACCGGAGATCGCAGGATACGCCTTGCTGCGAGGCGCCAGTCGAAAGGCAGGGGTCCGGCTACCTCGGAGATGGCCATCGTCAGGCTTTGCTCCCCAGGCGATAGCGGGCGATGATCTCATCCGTGTTGAGAATCTGCTGACCCCGCGCGAGATCGAGATAGAGATCGACAAAGGCCGCGAGGTGCGGATTGTCGGGCCGCACGCCGACTGCGATCGTATCGACCTTGTCGGTCAGCGTGATCGAGCGCGCGACAACCGTCATCGACGGATCGTCGACCATCAGCTTCTTGATCTCGAAATCATCGCGATAGGCCATGTCGATCGTCCCGTTTCGAATCGCATCGATGATCAGATCCCAGCTTGCCAGGCGGTGGATTTGCGCATGCGGGAAGGTCGTGGCCGCATAGGTGGCGAATGAAGAGCCCTCGATCACGCCAAGATCGCCTGAGAAATCACGGACGATCTGTTCGGCCGGTTTGCCTTGCGCGATACGCGCCAGGTTGAGGCGGTTGGCGATCAGCCCTTGCCGCAGCATGGCGTAGGGGCGGGAATAGATGATCGACCGGCCGCGCTGAAGCGTCCGGCTGAGCTTGCCAATCGCCATGTCGGCCTGTCCGGAACTGACCTGACTGACGATATCGTCGAACGTTGCGGCGGATCGGTCGAATACCGGCTCGACGCCAAGCGCCGCGGCGATGCCGTGGGCCAACTCCATGTCTATGCCATCGTCCCCCGATCCGTCGGCCGGAAAGAACGGATTGGAAGCGAAGGCCGGCATTGCGATGCGCAATGCATCGCCGCTCGCGATAGGTTGAGGGGCGTTCTCCGCCTGCTGTCCCGGAGTGCTGGCTGCGCGGGCTTGTGAAATCAGCAACCCGCCGCTCCCGGCCGCAAGCAGTGTACGACGTGTAACCGACATGCGCGTTCTCAATTAACCCGGGAAAGCTGCAACATGCACAACCCGCGTTAAACAAACGTATATATTACACTGTGCCTTTTTATGTATTGGATAAGCAGCTCAGCGCCACAAAATATCAGCATTGCCTAATATATTAGGAAAAGCGGAAGGATCGCGTTGCTTCCCGCCGGGCGATCAGGTGGGTTGTCAAAACGTCTCAATCCAGGGCCGTAACTCAAGCTCCGAGCTCCAGGCGCTGCGATGCTGGCGATGGGTTGTGAGATAGGCCTCGGCGATGGCATCCGGCGACAGGCGGCGGTCCGGCCGGTCGGGATCGGCTGCCTGTCCGGGCGGCGCGATCTGGCCGTCGATAATGAAATGGACGACGTGGATGTTCTGCGGGGCGAGTTCGCGGGCCATGGACTGCGCCAGGCCGCGCAGGCCGAATTTCGGCATGGCAAAGCCGGCCGAGCCGGGAAAGCCCTTCACACTGGCAGTGGCGCCGGTGAACAGGATCGAACCGGATCCCCGGACAAGCAGCCGGCGCGCCGCCTGCTGGCCGACCAGGAAGCCGCCATAGGCGCCGACCAGCAATGCCTGTTTGACCGCTTCCGCATCGAGCTCGGCGATCGGGCCGCGGGTGCGTGCGCTGGCGTTGAACACCACGAGCGCCAGCGTGCCGGCCTTGTCGGCGGTGTCGAACAGCCTGGCGACGGACGCAGCGTCGGCGACATCCGTCTCAACGGCCAGAGCACCGGTTTGGTCGATCAGAGCGCTGAGCTTCTCGACGTTGCGGGCGGCCAGAACCACGCGAAAGCCTTCGCGGGTGAGAAGGCGCGCAAGCGAGGCGCTCAGACCAGCGCCCGCGCCTGCAATAACGGCCACATCGGATGAGGTCATGATTTTTCTCTCCTTGCGGATTTCGGCGGAAGCGTTTCGCCAGATCAGGCAAGGTCGCGCCTTCGCGGCCGGCAGGCAAGAGGTGGCATCGCTGCGGTTGTTGAGCCAGACGGCCGCAAACCGGCGTTGCGCGGTCCGGTATCGCCAGTGGCGCTACGAGGATAGGTCCGCCTCGGCACCGCGACCCCCGCCTCGACAGGGGCAAGGCTTGGACCTTGCTCACCAACCGGATCCATCCGACACGTGATTTCGACAGAGGAACCGTTTTGCTTCGTCAAGCGGTCGGCGATCTCATCAATGGGGACTGGAGCATGGTCCCGAAAAGTGGGAAACGGTTTCGGAAAGATCATGCTCAACAAGGAAACGACTATGGAACCAATCTGGGCCGTCGGCCTGATGACCGGCACGGTGCTGGACGGCAACATCGACGTCGCGCTGATCAAGACCGACGGCGAACGTATCGAGGATTTCGGCACCTATCGGCTGATGCCCTATCCTCCGTCGATCCGCTCCCTGCTGGAAGAGACGCTGACGGAGGCGCGGGCGTGGAACTTTGTCGGGCCGGAGCCGGCGATCTTCCACACCGCGGAGGAAGCCCTGACGCGTGCCCAGTCAGCAGCCGTCAAGGAATTGGTCGAAGGCTATGGCATGACGATGGCCGATATCGGCGTCGTCGGTTTTCACGGCCAGACCGTTCTGCATCGCGCGCCGCAGGTTGGACGGTTGGGCCAGACAAGGCAACTCGGCGATGGTGAGCTGATGCATGCCATATTGGGTACCAAGGTCGCTTACGATTTCCGCTCGGCCGACATGCGCGCCGGGGGGCAAGGCGCGCCGCTGGCCGCGGTCTATCACACGGCGTTGATGCGCGGCGCCGGCGCCAATGGCGAGGTGGCCGTACTCAATCTCGGCGGCGTCGCCAACATCACCTGGTGGGATGGCATCGACAATGTCGTTGCCTTCGACACCGGACCGGCCAACGCACCGCTGAACGATTTCATCAAGTCGAAGGGGCTCGGCGAGATGGACCGCGACGGCGCGCTCGGCGGTGCGGGCAAGGTGGACGAGGCGCGGCTGGCCAAGCTGCTGCAGCACCCCTATCTCACCAAGCCCTATCCCAAATCGCTGGACCGTTTCGACTTCGGCGCCGCCATGGCGGACGGGCTGGATGCGGAGGATGGCGCGGCACTGCTGACCGCCTTTACCGCTGGAGCCGTCGGCAAGGCACTCGACCTCTTACCAAGCCGTCCGAAAAAACTGGTGGTCAGCGGCGGCGGCCGCCACAACCCGACCATGATGGCGATGCTGACCAGCCGTGCCGGCGTCGAAGTGGTGCAGGCCGAGAGCCTCGGCTGGAGCGGCGATGCGGTCGAGGCGGAGTGTTTTGCCTTCCTCGCGGTGCGCGTGCTGCGCGGCCTGCCAATCAGTTTTCCGAGCACGACCGGCGCACCGCGGCCGATGCGGGGCGGAAAACTCGCCAGTTAGAGCCTCTTCCATCCCGGAACGGGATGGTCTCTATCTCAGTGTTTGAGGATGACCTTTCCCGCCCGGCCGACTTTCAGGCGATGCGGCTTTTTGCTCAGGTTTTGCAGTCGAAAGGTCTTCGGAATAGTCGAAAAGCTTTTCCGCCGGGACCCACTGTCATCCAACCGTTAAGAAGAATTAATACAAGACAACAGCGATCTTGTTTTCAGCTGACGCCTCATTTCGCAGGCGTATGGCCATTGATGCGCGCCTACATAGCGGCGGCAGTATAGTTGGGATTCAATTTATGTTGTCAGCAGGTTTAGCCTTATTGCGCGGTGCACGGCCGACGGTTTCGGGGGCGGCAGCTGCGCTCGCCCTTGCAATCATCGGGGCCATGATCGGATCCGCTGCGCGGGCTGAGCCCATTCGCGGTGCGGGGTCGACACTGGCCGCGCCGATCATCGGCAAGTGGGCAACGACATACAAGGCTGCACGCGCCGACGGCGGCGACTTCTTCACGCTGGACTGGACCGTCGATTATGAACCAGTCGGATCCCTTGCCGGCCTGATGCGGCTTGCGCAGCCCGAACTGGATTTCGCCGCCACGGATGTTCCCGTGCCGGCTGATGATCTCGCCAGGAACGGCCAGCAGCAATTTCCGATCGTCATGGGCGGGATCGCGGTGGTCGCCAATCTCGATGGCCTGCCGGAGCAAGGTCTGCGCCTCTCCGGCCCGGTGATCGCCGACATCTATCTGGGCAAGATCAAGTCCTGGTCCGATCCTGCGATAAGGGTGCTCAATCCCGACATAGCCCTTCCCGATCTCGCCATCAGCGTCATCCACCGGCAGGACGGTTCGGGCTCAACCTATGTCTTCACCGAGTTTCTGTCATCGACAAGCGAAGACTGGAAGACGAAGCTTGGAGCCGACACTCTGATCGACTGGCCGCTCGGGACAGGCGCGGAAGGTACGCAAGCGCTTCTTCGTGCCGTGGCTGCGAGCAAGGGAGCGATTGCCTACGCCGAATACGGCCAGGTTCTTCGCGCCGGCCTTCCCTTCGCAGCGGTCCAGAACAAATCCGGCAAGTTCGTCAAACCGGACCCGCAGGGCGTGCAAGCAGCGGCCACCTCCGTCGCCTGGGGGGAAACGACCGACTTCTTCGCCTCCCTCACCAATCGCAGCGGAGATGGTGCGTACCCGATCAGCACGGCGGTGTTCGCCGTTGTCCAGGTCGCGGGACGTTCGGAACATCGCTATCGCCGCGTGCATGATCTTTTCCGGCTCGCCTTCGCGCAAGGTGCCGGCGACGCCACCGCACTCGGCTATGTGCCGCTGCCGAAAGCGCTCATTGGCCAGATCGAACAGTATTGGGCAAGGCAATTGCCGGTCGGAAACTGACCCGAACGAAAGCTGCCTTGCGCAGCAACTGAACTTCATACCGCGTCGTCGTGGCGACTTGTTGGGGGCCTGCCTGAAATGGACATAGATATCTTCAAGGACATCCTCGTGCCGGTGATCGGCGGCTTGGGCATCTTCATGCTCGGTCTGGATTTCATGGCAAACGGCATCCAGGCGCTGTCGGTCAACCGGATGCGCGACTTTCTCGCCAAGGCAGCCGGTACGCCGGTCAAAGGCGTGCTGGCGGGAACGCTGATCACGGGCGTCATCCAGTCGTCGACGGCGATGAGCGTCATGGTCGTCGGGCTGGTCAATGCCGGTGTCATCGCCCTGCGGCCGGCGATCAGCGTGATCATGGGCGCCAACATCGGCACCACGCTCGGCAACGGGCTCATCGCCCTGCCGCTCGGTCCGCTCGGATTGATCCTGGCCGGCGTGTTCTCGCTGGTCTACTGCTTCGCCAAAAGCGAAAAGGTGAAGAACATAGCGCTCGCCTGCATGGGTTTCGCTCTGATCTTCTACGGCCTCAATTTGATGACCGGCGGCCTGCGTCCGCTTCGCAACCTGCCGGAAGTCATGGCGCTGCTGCAGACGCTGACGGCCGACTCCTACCTCAACCTTTTCAAATGCGTGTTCATCGCCGCCGGCGTGACCGCGATGATCCACTCGTCCTCGGCGACGATCGGCATCGTCATGGGCCTTGGCGCGGCGGGCATTCTCGACTGGACAACCGCCGTCGCCTTCTCGCTCGGCGCCGATCTCGGCACCACGATCACGTCGTGGATGGCTTCGCTCAACCTTTCGAAGAACGCCAAGCGGACCGCCTATGCGCACATCTCGTTCAATATCATCGGGGTGTGCATCACCATCCCTCTGTTCTTCGTCTCCATCCAGGTGCTGGAATGGGCCATGCAGTTCTTCGGCGGCGATCCGGCCGTTCCGGTGATTGTCGACGGCAAGGAGACCTTCCCCTTGGTGCCGGTCGCGGTCGGCCTCTACTCGACCTTCTTCAACGTCTTCAACACAGTGCTGCTGTTCCCGTTCATCGGCGTGTTCGAGCGGGCGCTATCGCGTGTCGGCCACACGGATGCCGACGACGCGGAGGATTTCTCGACGCCGAAATTCCTCGACCGCAAACTGGCCAGCGATTTTGCCAAGGCCATTCCCGCCGTGCAGCAAGAGACGGCCCGCCATCTGGAGGCCGGCGCCATGTTCCTCGACATCGCACGCTCTTCCAAGAAGGCGCCGTCGGATCCGGGCGAGCACTATCTGGCGACCGACATCCTCAGCCGCGATATCCGCGCCTACACCGCCGCGCTGATGAAGGAGGATCTGCCTTACGAACAGCTCGATCTGATCGCCAGCCTGATCGAGGAAGCCGACTTCACGGCCGCCCTGACGGAATCGATGCATCAGGTGGCGCGCCGCGTCAGGCGCGAGAAGTTCAGCAACCCAGCGCAAGCCATCGTCGACGTCGCGCTGAACAAGCTCGACACGTCGCTGCGCGAAATCTTGCCAACTTACGGAATTTCCAGCCCGCAGATGCCGGCCGGCCATGTAAATCTGCCTGGGGTCGAGGAACTGCGTGCCCGCACGCTGGCGCTCGGACCGAATGCCGGTGCCGCCGAACGCGGCACGATCCTGGCCCTGCTCGGGTCGATCGAGCGTGCGGAAATCCTGATCCATCGCATCGATGCCGAGCGCAGATCCGTAAACCGCCAAAGCGTGCTCGCCCGTGCGTCGGCACGCAAGGAAACCAGAGCAAGCCCGATGGGAGACCCAGGCCTGGTTCCGGCCGAGTAACGGTCCGCCGGACCATAACCACCTTCGTTCGGATTGCGGGTCAGGCAGGAAGACAGTCCATCCCGGTTCCGCAGGGATGGATCAGACCAACGCCAGCCTCTTCTGTAGAAAGATGCGGCTGCGGCCGATAGGGAAATCGGCAAGCGTTCCAAAGGGTTCGTAACCCTGACGCTGGTAGACCTTGGCGGCATTCGGATTGAAGGTGTCGATCCAGGCATTCCGGCAACCGCGTGCCATGGCTTCCTGTTCGGCCGCATCCAGCATCTTGCCGGCAATGTGCTGGCCGCGCAGCCGCTCATCGACCCAGAGCCATTGCAGGTAGAGCCAGCCCCAGGCGGTGTAACCGGAAATGCCAGCGACGACCGCGCCATCCTCGTCGCGCACAAACACGGCAAGCGCCTTCCTTTCGGAAGCGCCGACATCACCGTCGTTGAACGCCGCCAGCCTTTCGGCGAGAAAGGTAAGGTCTTCCGGCAAGGGATTTGCCGTCGTTTCCAGTGTCGTGTTCATCGCTTTTCCGGGTAGTGTCCCAGTTTGATTTGGGCGTTTACCCCTGCCTCAACCACCAGTCTGACGCCCAAAATCCTAAGCCGAGCACAATCAATGTAACCGGCCAATAAGCAATCGCCCAAGTAAAGCCGATGATCGCCGCCCACAGGAAGCCCCCTCCGTGGCGTTCTCCCAGGAAAACTTGGAGGATAAGCAACCCCGCGAATAATAGGCCGAGCCATCCAAGAACGAGAACTTTAACCTTCAGGACACGCTCCTCCCTTCCTTTCCACGAGGTATAGGCGGTTTCGCCTGCGCCTCAAACGCGACCGACGATCTTCTGAATTCAAACTGAGACATTACCCTTTCCGGGATGGGCTACGTATCCGGATCACCGCCATTGCGAAACTCTGATGCGGCAATGCCGTAGCGCTTGAGCTTGTCATAAAAGGTCTTGCGCGGCACGCCCAGCGCATCGATGGCGCTGCGCACCTCGCCACCATGGTCGCGCAGCGCGTCGCGGATGAGCTGTGCTTCGTATTGGCCGACCCGTTCTGGCAATGCTGCCGTAGGCTCCGGCGAATGCGCGGAGACCGCCCTCCTCTCATCTTCCGGACCGAGGCCGAGCGCAACACGGTCGGCAAAATGGGCAAGCTCGCGCACATTGCCTGGCCAGTCATGCGACTGGAGATGATCGCTGACCGCAGCGTTCATCTTCGCGACAGGCCGGCCGAACCGTTCTGCCGCCTTGCCCAGGAAATGCCCAAACAGCATCGGGATATCGCCGCGACGCTCGCGCAGCGGCGGGATGCGCAGCGTCACCACGTTAAGGCGAAAATACAGATCCTCGCGAAAATCACCGCGTTGGTCCGACCGCCCCAGATCGACCTTGGTCGCGGCGACGACCCTGAGATCGATGCGCCTGATGTCGTTCGAGCCAAGTGCAGTGAGGCTGCGTGTTTCGAGCACGCGCAGCAGCTTGACCTGGAGCGCCGGCGGCATGGATTCGATCTCGTCGAGAAACAGCGTGCCGCCGCTGGAATGCTCGATGCTGCCGATCCGCCGCCGCTGCGCGCCGGTGAACGCGCCCGCCTCATGGCCAAACAACTCGCTCTCGATGACCGTCTCCGGCAGCGCACCGCAATTCAGTGCCACGAAGGGTTTTGCGCGCCGTCGCCCCCATCTGTGCAGGAGGTCCGCCACCACTTCCTTGCCGGTTCCCGTTTCTCCCTCGACCAGCACATCGACGTTCATGTCGGCAATCTGGCGCAAGGTCTCGCGCAGTCGCTTGATGGCAGGAGCCTGGCCGATCAGCGGCAGGCCGTCAGTGGCGAGGGCCGCGGCTTCGCGCAGCCGCCGGTTCTCCATCACCAGCCGTCGCTTCTCACTCGCCCGTTTCAGCGCCTCGACAAGGCGGTCGCCGGCATAGGGTTTCGAGATGAAATCGTAGACACCGTCCTTGAGCGCGGCCACTGCGAGATCGACGTCGCCATGGCCGGTGACCAGGATCACGGGTATGTCCGGGTCGATCGCCTTGATGCGATCGAACAGCTGCAGCCCGTTCATGCCCGGCATGCGGATGTCGCTGACCACCACGCCTTCAAAGGTCCTGTCGACGACGGCAAGCGCTGCCTCGGCGGCGTCGCGCGCGACCACAGCGAAGCCGGCAAGCTCGAGCAATTGCGTTGTGGCGTGCAGCAGGTCCGCATCGTCGTCGACGAGCGCCACCAGCCCTGATCCCTCAATCATTCAATTCGCCTCAAATCGATGGTGAAGGATGCGCCGATGCCATTGCCGGGATCGAGCCGCAGCGTGCCGCCCAACTCCTGGGCGATCTCCTGCGAGATCACCAGCCCGAGGCCAAGCCCCTTCTCCTTGGTGGTCTGGAACGGCATGAACAGATTGCCGGCTGCTTCCGGGCCGAGACCTGGGCCGTTGTCGCGCACCGAAATCAGCACCCTGTCGTCGCGCTCGGCAAGCTCGATCTCGATGCGCGGATCGGGCTGGTCCTTCATAGCGTCCAGCGCATTCTGCAACAGATTGACCAGGATCTGTTCCAGCCGGATGCGGCTGGCCATGACCACCGGCGAGGCATTGCCGCGCGGCTTGACGATGGTCACGCCGGAATCACGGATGCGGCCCGACAACAGCGACAGCGCGCCATCAATTGCCTCGCGCACCGGCAGCGGCGAAGCGGCAACCCCGGGTCGACGGGCGAAAGTGCGCAAGGTGCCGGTGATCGCGCCGATGCGCTCGGTCATCGACACGATCGACGTCAGATTGCCGCTGGCCGGTTCGGTTTTGCCGGTTTCGAGAAAGCGGCCCGCATTCTCGGCATAGGTGCGGATAGCGGCGACCGGCTGGTTGATCTCGTGCGCCACGCCGGCGGCGATTTGGCCGAGGATGGAAAGCCGGTTGGCCTGGGCGAGGTCGTCGCGCAGCCGGCGCACCTTGGCTTCAGCATTCTCGCGCTCGGCGATTTCACCGGCAAGTGCGGTGTTGGAGCGGGTCAGCTCGGCCGTTCGCGTGCTGACCCGACTCTCCAGTTCGGCATTCATCCGCGCCAGCGCCTCCTGCCTCAGCCTGCGCGTTCGCCGGCGCCGGGTCAGCACGTAGGCAAGCAGGCCCATCAGCAGCAGACCGAGCAAGGTGGTGAGCCGCGCCGTGTTGGCGGCCGATGAAAGAGCAGCGTCGGCGGGAGTGAGCAGCCAAAGACGCCAGCCAGGAACAGCACCGGGCAAATCCTGCACCACCTCGACGAACTGGCGCGGTTTTCCCGCGTTGTCGATCGTCGCCAGGCCGTCACCAGCGCCGCGCCCGATCGGCAGCGGCTCGAAGCCTGCATCGGCCAACTGGAGCTGCTCGTGGGCTGCGGCGGTGTCCTCGGCCGACAGTGGCGCCAGCGCACGGAACCGCCAGTCGGGCTGGCTGGTAGCCAGCACCACGCCGCGTTCATCAGTGATGAACACAAGGAAACCGCTGGAACGCCAATTGGCTTCGACGCCGTCGAGTTCGACCTTCAGCACCGCAACGCCAAGCGGCTTGCCGCCATCGTCGACGCGGCTGGCAAGGTACAGCCCCGGTCTGCCGCTGATTGTGCCGAGGCCATATTGGCTGGCAGCACCCTTGCTCATCGCTTCCTGGAAGTAGTGCCGAAAATTGTAGTCGATGCCGACAAAGCTCGCCGGTTCGTCAGCATTGCTGGCTGATATGGCGATGCCTGCCGTATCGATAATGTAGATGGCGGATGCCGAGGCATCGCCGGCAATCGACTTGAGCTTGTCGTTGAGGGCCTTTTCTTTCATTTTTCCGGCCCGGCGCAGAGCGCCGCGCACCGCATCGTCTCTGGCCAACACCAGTGGAACCAAGCGCTGCTTTTCGATTTCGCCGGTCAGGGTTCCCGCCGCCAGCGGCAGTGCGGCGAGTGCCGTCTCACGCAGATTATCGGCCGCCTGGCCGGAGGCGATGCGCCCGGCAATGGCGATCGCGCCGGCCAGAAATGCAAGAGCGGCGACCACGGCAACCCAGCGGCCATCGCGCAGCCGCGCCACGGCCTCGCGCAGCAATCCACGGCCGGCAAATCCAGGGAATCCGCTATCGGTGCCTGCTTGCGGCGTCTGCCCTCTCCCCTTTGCTCGCGGCCTTTCGGCCAGTGTAATGCGAAAATCCGCCCAGGCAAACACTGCCTGTGCGGAAATCCGCACAGGCTTTGGCCGCATGACGTCAGACAAAGGCGGAAATCCCGTGGTTCCGGCTTTTCCGCGAACTGGCACAGCGCTTGCAAAACTCCCTGGCAGCGGCGTGCGACCGGAGCGCCGCGATGGGAGAAGTCACGCAGGGCGCTCCGCCCCATCCGGCCAGGGAGAGTTCGATGCACATCGCAGACCAATCAGGCGCGCTTGCCGCGCAGCGCAAGCCTTTCTATGCCCAACTCTACGTGCAGGTGCTCGTCGCGATCACCGTCGGCATCCTGCTCGGCCATTTCTATCCGTCGGTCGGCGAGAGCATGAAGCCGCTCGGCGACGCCTTTATCAAGCTGGTCAAGATGATCATCGCCCCGGTCATTTTCCTGACCGTGACTACGGGCATTGCCGGCATGAGCGACCTGCAGAAGGTCGGACGTGTCGCCGGCAAGGCGATGCTCTATTTTCTCACCTTTTCGACGCTGGCTCTGATCATCGGCCTTGTCGTCGCCAATGTCGTGCAGCCGGGCGCCGGCTTCAACATCGACCCGGCGACGCTCGACGCCTCGACCATCAGCAATTACGCCGCCAAGGCGCACGACCAGTCGGTCACCGGCTTCCTGATGAACATCATCCCGTCGACCATCGTCGGCGCCTTCGCCGACGGCGACATCCTGCAGGTGCTGTTCTTCTCGGTGCTGTTCGGCATCGCGCTGGCGTTGGTCGGCGACAAGGGCACGCCCGTGCTCAATTTCCTGCAGGCGCTGACGACACCGATCTTCAAGCTGGTCAGCGTGCTGATGAAGGCGGCCCCCATTGGTGCCTTCGGCGCGATGGCCTTCACCATCGGCAAATACGGCATCGGCGCGGTGATCAATCTCGCTATGCTGGTCGGCACCTTCTACGTGACGTCGTTCCTGTTCGTGTTCGTCGTGCTTGGCGCGGTCTGCCGCTACAACGGGTTCTCCATCCTGTCGCTGATCCGCTATATCAAGGAAGAGCTGCTTTTGGTGCTGGGCACCTCCTCATCGGAAGCCGCCCTGCCCTCGCTGATGGAAAAGATGGAGAAGGCCGGCGCCAAGCGCTCGGTCGTCGGCCTGGTCATCCCAACCGGCTATTCCTTCAACCTCGACGGCACCAACATCTACATGACGCTGGCGGCGCTGTTCATCGCACAGGCGACCAACATCCACCTGTCTATGGGTGACCAGATCCTGCTGCTGCTGGTGGCCATGCTTTCCTCCAAGGGTGCCGCGGGCATCACCGGAGCGGGCTTCATCACCCTTGCGGCGACGCTTTCGGTGGTTCCGGCGGTGCCGGTCGCCGGCATGGCGCTGATCCTCGGCGTCGACCGCTTCATGTCGGAGTGCCGGGCGTTGACCAACTTCGTCGGCAATGCTGTCGCCACGCTGGTGGTGGCTCGCTGGGAAGGCGAACTCGACGAGGCCAAGCTGGCCAGAGCGCTGGCGGGCACGGCCGACGATAGCCTGCCGGCGGACGTTGTTCCCGCCGAGTAATGACGCGCGGTCAATGCGTAAAAGGCCGGAGGCGTGCTGCCTCTGGCCTTTGTCATGTAGGTCGCAACGTCAGACCGTGCCGGTCTTGCTCAGCGGCGTGTCCGGAAACGTGCTTGGGCCAACAGGCATGCGGGCTGCCAAAGTGCCCCCGTCGTCGAACAGCACAAGGCTGGCGGCGCCGACGAGCCCGGCATGGCGGCCGAGCTGGGCCTGAACGACCGGCACGTCGCGATAGGCGCGCATAGCCCGTTGCCTGATGGTCGCCTCGATGGTCGGCAGCATCAGATCGAGCCCATTGGCGATGCCACCGCCGACGACCAGCACATCGGGCGAATAGAGATGCAGGAGATTGGTGAAGCCAATGCCCAGCCAGCGCGCTTCCTCCTCCAGCAAGGCCGAGGCAAGAGCGTCCTGCAGCCGTGCCGCCTCGACGACATGGCGGCCGGTCACCTCCGCGTCCGCTGACAAGCGTCGCAAGGTAGAGCCGTCTCCGGCTGCCGTGGCGGCGCTGGCGCGGCGGCCAAGTGCCGTTCCCGACGCGATGGCCTCGAAGCAGCCAACGACACCGCATACGCAGCGCTCGCCTTCATTGGTGATGGTCATGTGACCGATCTCGGCTGCAAGGCCACGGCGGCCATGCAGGATGCGCCCGTCGACGACGACAC
>NZ_RZTC01000161.1:0-10714 GCF_004023165.1 Mesorhizobium sp. M7A.F.Ca.MR.176.00.0.0
GCCCCTCATCGCCCTGCCGGGCACTTCTCCCCGTATAGTGACGGGGAGAAGGGGCTAGCCGCAACCTAGGCGTAGTTTCTGTAACGTTGGTGATTGGCGAAATCATAAATGACAGCGTCCCTCTCCCCGTCACTATACGGGGAGAGGATGCCGGCAGGCAGGTGAGGGGCGGCGCCGGCGCCGGGAAAGGCTGGCTAATTTGATGCGGCGAACCCTATTTCGGCTCCGCCGTCACAGGATCGTAGGTGATTTCAACCTTTGCCTTGTCCGCCGTGTAATAGGTGACGGTGTAGGCGCCGCTGTCCCAGTCGACCTCGTCCACATAGCGAAAGCCGTCGCGCTGCTCGACCTTGGCGATGATCTCCGACAGCTTCTTGGCATTGGGCGGCGGCAGCAGCTTGTCGTCCGCGGCCAAGGCTTCCCCGCCGGCGAGAAGAACGGCGACGCTGGTCGCCAGAAGCAATCTGGACATGGCTTTCCCTCAAGTTTCGTCGGACAGAAACTCGCTGGCGTGCCGGTTTGTTCCGCAGCCGGAATGCGTGCCGATTCAGTCCACCGGTTTGCAGCTGCCCGAATGAGGGCCGCCGCCCGTTTGACTTACGCGGCGCGTCGTTGAGCGGGGTGGAGACCTGAACGGGTTCGGCGAGGGTCGACGGCGGTCACGATGCTGTGGTGGTGATCGCAATAGACGCGATCCGCCGAAGTTGGCCCGGCACAGAAGCGATAACCGCCGGGCACTGACCGGTCTTCGCTCACCGGGAAGCGGCACTGATAGACGCCTAGCTGAATGAGGGGGACGTCTTTCGAAATCGGTCTGACATTTTCTGGCATGGTTTTTCAGGTTCCTGGTTCATAGCCATTGCCGGCTGACGGCCGCTGTGCGACCGCGTCAAAGCGAGCTTCTCTCGTTTTGGAGGGCTGTGGATCACCATATGGTGTTGGTTGCAGTGCCAATGAAGCCCCGAAACCCTGCTTTCGCAAGCCAATCATTGCGACTTAAGGCCACACCGGCTGCTGGGCGGGCGGGCTACGGAAGCGAATACATTTTGTCAGCAGACAGTGTGGTCGCGTCCCGGAGCATCTCTTCGAACCGTTGCGCCGGTGCTATGGTGTGCCTGCATGATCAGACAGCAGGGATATGAGCCATGCCCGAAGTCACCCGCCGTACACTTCTTGCGTTCACCGCCGTGGCCTCGGTCATTGAACCGAAATTTGCCGAAGCGGAAGGGGCCTCACCCGAATTGCGGGCGCTGATCGGAGCCCATGAAGCCAGCTATGTCGGGCTTCACAGGGCTGTTCATCGAGTGGGCAGCAGCAGCCACGAACGCAAGAGGGCAGACCGGATCGAACAGGAAGCCTTGCTGGCCATCTGCTCCTATCCGGCGATCAGCCGAGGCGACCGCCAGGCCAAGGCCGATTACCTGTTGACCGCTGAGGCTCGGGGTGAACTCGACCTGGAAGAGCACATGCAGGCCATCCTGCACTCGATGAAGCGCTGATCGCGGCTCGTGCATCTCCAGACATCGCCGACTTCCGTAAGGATTTTGGTGGGCGATGCAGGGATTGAACCTGCGACCCCACCCGTGTGAAGGGTGAGAAGCCGGACAACCTTGCACGGATTCGCACACTTAAGCGTTTGAAATATATGCATCCTTGTGCCAATCCGTGCGATGCCGTATTTCATGGATATTTCATGGGTTTCATGGGGCATGGCGATGGACCTATCAAGGATTGGTGAGCGGGGGAGACTAAAA
Organism: Mesorhizobium sp. M7A.F.Ca.MR.176.00.0.0; assembly: GCF_004023165.1. Classification (NCBI taxonomy): domain Bacteria; kingdom Pseudomonadati; phylum Pseudomonadota; class Alphaproteobacteria; order Hyphomicrobiales; family Phyllobacteriaceae; genus Mesorhizobium; species Mesorhizobium sp. M7A.F.Ca.MR.176.00.0.0. The sequence goes on from NZ_RZTC01000161.1 coordinate 1,755, forward strand.
CCCAAGCCGGGTGATGAGCCCCACTGGCAGCGGCTTCGCGTCGGCTGCTACGTCGGGTTCCGCCCGTCACGCAAGGGCGGCAAGGGCACTTGGTTCGCAAGGGCCTATGACGCGGACAGGTTCAAGTATGTCCGCAAGCCGCTCGGTGACTATGGCACGCTCGACGGCAACGACGTGTTCACACAGGCTAAGAAAGATGCCGAGGCTTGGGCGGATCAAGTCGAAAGCGGCGGCGTTCGAGCCGAAAACGTCGAGACAGTCACCGACGCCTGCAAGGCCTACTTAAAGGACAGGCCCGGCTCGATCGCGGAGGGCGTGTTTCGACGGCACGTCTATGATGATCCAATCGGCAAGGTTCGGATCGACAAACTTCGCCGCCATCACCTCCGAGAATGGCGGAAGCGGCTCGAAAACGCTCCAGCTCTCGTCACGCGCAACAAGGGCGGTGAGACAATCACCAAGCCTCGCTCGCAGTCGACCGTGAATCGAGATATGGTGCCGCTGCGCGCCGCATTGGGGCGGCTGCTGACGCCTGGCGCGCCGAATACGGATGCCGCATGGCAGGAAGCCCTCAAACCCGCAAAGGGTGCTGACAGGCGACGAGAACTTTACCTGGACCGCGCCGAGCGCAAGAGCCTCCTGGCGGCGGTGGAGGCTGACGCCGCACCGTTCGTGCGCGGCCTGTGCCTGCTGCCACTGCGACCGGGCGCGTTGGCAAGCCTGATCGTCGGGGATTTCGATAAGCGAACTCGGGCACTCACCATCGGCCAGGACAAGAACGGCAAGCCACGACAGATCACGGTGCCTTCGAACATCGCCGAATTTCTGACCGAGCAAAGCAAGGACAAGTTGCCGAGCGCACCGATCTTCACGCGAGGCGGTGGGGGTGCCTGGAACAAGGACTCATGGAAAGGCCCGATTAAGGACGCTGTAGCAAAAGCGAAGCTGCCCGCCGCCGTGTCGGCCTACACGCTGCGGCATTGCGTCCTGACCGATCTCGTTACGGCGGGCCTGCCGGTACTCACCGTGGCCCAGATCAGCGGCACGTCTGTCGCTATGATCGAGAAGCACTACGGGCACCTCGTCGGGGATGCCGCCGCCGAAGCGCTGGCGGGTTTGGTGCTTTGATCCTGCTGGCATTTTATCCCCTCAACCTAAGCCAACGCGCAATACTCTTGCGTGATATCGGGAAAATTCGCTCAATCCTTGTGATCACTCCCCAGGTAACGACGAGTGGTTGCGGCAACCATCAGCACCTACGGTTTGTGCATTCAACGCTGATTTGCACAACCAACAAGGATTGCACAGAATGGACAACTCGGAATTCACCAAACCCAAGCTCGAACGCCTGGCTTACCCCATTAATGAAGCGTGTTGGGCTATCGGCGTAGGCCGATCAGTTCTCTATCGCTTTCACCGCGAGGGGAAGGTTGAATTTCGCAAGGTGGGCGGGCGCACGCTCGTTCCAGTCGAAAGCCTTCGCCGGCTGATAGAAGAAGCGCCAGCCGTGTGATCGTCATGGCCGTCGATATCATTTTTTGCGCGAAGACGGGTCATCAGATCGTCGGCGATAATGTTGTCCCGTTCCCGCATCTAGCCGCAAAGCCAACGCCAGCCGAAAACGAAACAAAGCCGACCCCGGTCGAGGCAGTGCCAGTTCCTGAAAATGACGACATCTGATCAGACGCGGCGAATGAATGTCCGCATGGCCTATTCATTTTCGGACTGGAAGGCAGGCAAGCTGCCAAAGAAGGGTTGGGATTGCGCCGACGCGGTGGATGACGGCTGGACTAAGCCCGAATTGGACGCGTTCATGAGGGCAACCGCAAGGCCGTGGACGCCGCCACAGGCGCAGAAGCCGGCAGGCGAGGCATCTGAGCGCCCGGATGCGCTCACCGCGCCCCAGCCTGAGCCACCGCGCGTCAAACCCAAGATCAAGGTGGTCAAAGGGGAGCTTCATCGCGCCGTCTCGCAGGCGGTCGCCGTCCTCTCAAATCGAGAGGTTGGCATTTTCGCCCGCGCGGACGAACTTGTCCGTCCGGTCACACACGTCACGCCCACGCAAACTCTGACCGTCGCGAAACATGGAGAGAATATCAGCCGCCCTGACGGCTCGGTAATCGTCACAACCCTTACCGAAGCCGCGCTCATGGAGGTGCTAACGGAGAGGGCGCTGTTCCTAAAGTTCAACCTACGGGTCAACGACTTTGTGCCATGCGACTGCCCGCCTGAGGTGGCAAGGATGGTCCTCGCGAGGAAGGGCCACAATTGGACCATGCCCCGCTTGAAGGCTGTCATCAGCGCGCCGACGCTACGCCATGACGGCACGGTCATCAGCGAGCCGGGATACGACGCTGATACTGGTTTGCTCCTGGTAGGTGGAAGGCTCTGGAGGCACGTCCCGGACAACCCGTCTAAACGCCACGCGACGGAAGCTCTTGCCGTTCTCTCGGAGCCGATCGCTCAGCTTCCTTTCGTCAACGAAAGTGATCGCGCTGCTGCATTGGCACTGCTGATTACGAGCGTGATGCGACCCAGCCTGAAGACTGCGCCCATGTTCGCCGTAACTGCGCCGTCTGCCGGTACCGGCAAGAGCTTGGTAGTCGATATCGCCGCAGTCATGGCAACCGGTCGGCGAGCGGCTGTTGTCACACCAACACCAGATGAGGCGGAGCTTGAGAAACGGATCGGAGCGTGCGCGCTCGCGGGTGATCAGATTTTGAGCATCGACAACGTCACCCACATTCTGCGCAGCGACCAGCTGTGCCAGATGCTAACACAAGACGAGGTTCAGGTTCGCGTACTCGGTTCTTCAAAGAACGTTCGCATTCCCGCGACCAGCCTGATTTGCGCCACAGGCAACAACCTGACGGTCTACGGCGATCTAAACCGGCGCACGATCCAGATCAGGCTAGATGCAAAGACTGAGCGACCCGAGGACAGGCGTTTCGAGTTTGATGCGATTGACCTAGCCATGCGCAAGAGGCCGGAGCTTGTCGCGGCGGCCCTGACGATCATGCGCGCCTACCTCTCAGCAGGCACGCCAAGCAGAGCCTCACCGATGGGCAGCTTTGAAGATTGGAGCGACCTCGTTCGATCCTCGCTGATATGGCTTGGCCTGGCCGACTGCCGAGGCGACGTAGCTGCACAGCGGGCGGCGGACCCGGAGAAGGACGAACTTGCAGAGATCATCGAAGCGTTGCCTAGCGGGCCGTTCACGTCGCGGCAAATAGCCTTCAAGGTCGGCGAAAGCCCGCCGCTCAAGGAAGCGCTCGCATTCTTCATCGACAGGGGCGGAGTATTTTCTTCCAAGCGCTTCGGGCGCTATCTCGCTCGGTACGAGGGAACCAGAATTGGTGGGCGCTGGATTGAACAGATGCCACGTGACCGCAACAGCAATAGCAGCGTTTGGCGCGTTTCTGGCGGCGATCCAGACCGCGCGCTGCAATCATCCGACACACAGGAACCTCAGTTCGATAGCTGGTGAAAAACGAGATGGAATACCGCTTATCTCCCGCGAGGAAAGTCCTTTCGCTGCTGGACCAATTTGCGCCTTCGCTCGTCGTTGACGTGGTTACGGCGCTTGGATGGGCTTTTAACCGCCACCGGCTTCTTGCCGGTTTTTGCCTTGGTTGGGCTACGGCCTTTGTCGTCAACGCGGTTTTTGCGCTCGTCATTTTTTGAAGTCACCAATACTTCAACGGCTTTCGTCTGCCTGGCCATTAGGTCCAACGCCGCCGTTTCAAACTCGTCCGAGGAGCGGTTGCCTTCGTACTGCAAGTACAGAGCTATGAGGGCGACCAGAAAGGACAGTACGGGCAGGCCCATAGTGATGGAGCGCTCCATCAGACGGCCTAGTTTTGGGGCGACTTGAGCTACTTGCTCGACCGCCTCCTCTGGAGTGAGTTCGTTGCGTTGTATTCGCTCTACGATGCCTCTCAGAGCATTCAGAGCCTCTGGCGAGATACTGGAGCCAACCTTGTACTCCCAAGGTTTCCCGTCCTCCTTGGCGGTGTATTCGCCGGGAAGAATCTCACATTCGCGCCCGCACTTGGGGTGAGGACAGTCTACCACGCAATGACTTATTTCGATTGTTCCGCCGCCTGATATCCCGACAGTGCCAAAGGCAGGGAATATCCCGTGAACCGGGCAAAATGCCATTGGTGCTGACATGCAAAACTACCTCCCCAGTGCGATTGGAATGGTAGCACGCCCAGCCTTGATTCGTCATAGTCGGCAAAATTCTAGCTTCCAACCATCGGCTCCTATCGTGCCCGAAACCTCTTTGGGCGCGAGAAAATCATGACTGTTCCAAGCGAAACCAACCGCTCCGGTCCTTACAACGGGAACGGGGTCACGACCGTTTTTGATTATGAGTTCAAGATCACGAACGAGAGCTATCTCAGGGTAATCAAGGCTGACGCGGCTGGGACCGAAACGATCCTGACGCTCGACGCCGATTACATCGTTTCCGATGTTGGCAACCCGGCAGGCGGGCAAGTGGCGCTCACTGTGCCACTGCCGCTGAACTACACGTTGACGATGTTGCCTCACGTCCCGTTTACGCAAGAAATCGACCTTGAAAACCAAGGCGCGTACTACGCGGAAACGGTCGAGAACGGGCTTGATCTGGCCGTCATGCGCGATCAGCAGTTGCAGGAGCAAATCAACCGCGCGGTGACAATCCCGCCATCGGAAGACCCAGAGCAGCTTGATGGCCTTGTTGCAGACATTTTGCGACTGGCGGATAGCGCCGACGAGATCGATACCGTCGCGAACAACATTGGAGCGGTGAATACAGCGTCCGCAAACATGGCGGCAATCATTGCTGCGCCGGCCCAGGCTGTAGCAGCTGCCGCTAGCGCTGGCGCTGCCGCTGGATCGGCGGTGGCGGCGGCAGCATCAGCGGTATCTGCTGATGTGTCTGCTGATGAAGCAGCCGCAAGTGCAGCTGGCATCAATCTGCCCCTGATCCTCCCTGGTGACGCCGGCAAGCAGCTTTTCGTCAATAGTGACGAAACGGGGTACGATCTGGATATCGCATTTGATCGTGGCAAGCCCATCGTCATCCTGGCCACCGGCCAATCAAACATGACACGCACGCCCGTCTATGATTGGTCACCGCCTCCGAACCTTCTGCTTTGGAATTTCGACGGCGTGACTGATACCTCCACAGTTATCGGAACCGCGTTCGTTGCTCCGTCCGGGGCAAAAATAAACTTCTGCCATTCATTCGCGGCAGGAGTGGCCAGAGACAATCCAACGTGTGCCGTTTACCTCATCAACATATCCAAGGATGCAAGGCCGATAGCCAACTGGTTGCCCGGCGCGGCACCGATCGATATGTATGCCGCTATCGCCAATAACGTTGTCCCGGCGCTCGCCGCTGCCGGTGTCGATCACATCGACATGATGTTGTGGTGGCAGGGCGAAAGCGATGCGCTCGCAGGTCTTTCGTCCACATATATCGGGAATTTTCAGACTGTTCAGACCCGCTTTCGTGGTGAAGACTGGTTCCCGTACGAAACGCCAATCCTTTTGGTCGGCACCAGTTTGCTGGCTGACAGCAGTGTGAAACTGTTCAACAAGTATCTCACCTCCTTGGTCAGCCGCGATCCATCAACAAAGAAGTATTTCTTCACCGGGGCGTTGCCTGTTGGCTATTGGGACGCCCCGACCAGCTACCTCCATATGACCGGCGAGGGCTACGCCGTGGCTGGTCATATGGCGTGGGAGCAGTGCAAGCTCGGCCACGGAACACCATCGATACTTGGCCTAAATGTGGACCCGGTGTCGGGGAATTTCTATATCGGAACGCCGGGCGTTCCTGATGACAGCAACAATGTCCTTGGAATTCGCCGTGATGTCGCGGCGCTCGTAAACATAATTCTCGCGAACCTTTCCGCTGGTGCGGGGGCGTCAGCTGATTTGAGCTTGGCCTCGGCTGGGGGAACTCTCACCCTCTCATCGAGGCAGGACGCCATAGGTGACTTGCAGTGGACCGGCTCAGGCAATCTGCGGGTGCGCGCACCCAGTGTTACCGTGGACAACTCCTTAAAAGTCCTGGGAAATGGCGGCATAGGCTACGGCGCTGGCGCTGGTGGCGCGGTCGCTCAGGCGACCAATAAGGCGACAGGCGTAACCCTGAACAAGGCTAGCGGCCAAATCACCATGAATGCTGCGGCGCTGGCGGCCGGCACAATCGTTAGCTTCATGCTGACCGACAGCGCCATCGCAGCCGGCGATATACTAATCCTCAACCATACCTCGGGCGGAACGCCTGGGGCTTACTCAATTAATGCCAGGTGCGCTGCGGGATCGGCCACGATCGACGTGAGGAACAACACGGCAGGATCGCTCTCAGAGGCGATCGTAATTGTATTTGCCGTTGTTAAGGCAGTGACGACTTGATCCCTCAGCCGATCGAGCCTTGATAGCCTCCGATAAGCCCGCCAAAGAATGCGCCCAGGCGACCGTAGCTTTCGGATGACGGGCCAGATGATGTCGCGACGATCTCCCGGACGGTAACAGGGCCGGGACCAGGCACCTTTTCGTCAAGTTGTTTCATCGCCATAGCGGTAGGGGAACAGAGCGTCACGCATGCTTCACCGTTGCTGCCGGTATGAAACCCTTCGTGTCGTATGAACCCCTCTTGCTGAAGCCAGATCAGCATGTCCATGAACAGGGTGTCGAACGAATTCATGCCATGGAATTCGTCCTCGAACGGCTGCTCAAAGTCCTCTGACGAAAGGTTCTGGCGCGAGACGCCTCCCTCCAGAAGTTTGGCCATTATCGCACCGCGCAGTTGGTCTTGTATTTCCAGATTGCTTCTACTCACCGACACCCTCCACCCAGATTACCGGGACGCTCATTGAGCCTTAGGGAACCGGCGCGCGTACCTCTCACAGCCGCCAATGTTCCCATCGTATTTAGTGAATTCAATAAGGCCCGAATCTCCAACGATCACGTCAATCTTGCAATGGTAATCGTAAGTTTCGGTCGCGGTCCCCTGCGACTGGACATAGATGGGCTTTCCATTCACGTAGGCTGTGCTCGAATTGAATGTTGGAACGGTATAGGAGCCGGCATTTCGGCTTCCCCACGTGAACACCCGCTTGCCGGCAATTGCGTTTTCGGCATCGGGAAAGCCGAGAACGTCGAACGCTGCCTGGTATGGTTTCCCGCGTAATGAGACAAGGCCGGCGTCCATATTCTCGAATGTCTGGCACCCAGCCGCGACCGATAGTGCGATCAACGCGCAAATACTCCGAATCTTCATGTAGCACCCCCTGCTTGCCTCGATTTGATAAGTCGGCAGCAACCAATGTCAAGGCCGCATGGAGTACAGCAGCCTGCCGGATTACCGGATATTTCGGATCAATTTGAGCCGCGTCCATGAATTTAGCAGTAGGCGTGCATATACATGAGCCTCTACTGCGAAATTTCCGCGTTTGGGCAAAACTGATCCGGTTAATCCGGTAATCCGGAAACGCTCAAAAAGCTATTTTTGTATATGGCGGAAACTCATGCCAACCGAGTGCCGCTAACAGTTCTTTTATGGCACTCACACATCGTCAGCGTCGGTTCGTTCAAGAATATCTGAGGTCTGAAACGGCCACAGAAGCCGCATTGCGTGCCGGCTACGCCTCATCGTCGGCACAGGTCATGGCATCCCGGCTCCTGGATGATCCTGAGATATTGAGCGCGATAGAGGAAGGGCAGCAAAAGCGCCTGGATCGCGTCGAAGTCGATGCCGATTATCTCCTCAAGCGGCTGCACGAAGAGAGCGAGGCCGATCTTGCAGACCTCTACGATGAGGAGAGCGGCGATCTCCTGCCTGTGCATGAATGGCCGGAAGTTTGGCGGCGTGGGCTTGTTGCTGGCGTCGAGATCGAGGCGCTGTTTGATGGTCGTGGTGAGGATCGCAAACAGATCGGCTTAGCAAAAAAGATCAAGCTTTCGGACCGCGTGCGTCGGCTTGAAGCTATTGGCCGGCATGTGTCGGTGGCCGCGTTCCGTGACACGCTAGAAGTTAAGGGCTTGGACGGTCTCGCTGATCGTCTTTCTCGCCTCTCGCGTGCTCAGTCACGTGAGGTGGCGGCGATAGATGCGCCTCATGTTGCGCCGGTTCCAGCGCCAGAACCTACCCAAAGGCCGAAACCCGCGCCGAAGCCGGAACAAGCTTCCGCGCCTTTGCCGGTCAGAGCCGATTGGGCGGAGCCGAAGCCTCCCGCTCCGTATCAACCCATCCTGCAATACCCAGATCGGCAGGGCTTTGCCGACACTGACTACGAAAATGCTGATGACGGGTTTTTGAGCGCCCGCCGCAACACATGAAAGAAAGGGAACGACCGATGGCAGACATTGCCAGCAACATCGAAACGATCCAGTCGAAGGCCGCAGAGCTTGACGGCCTGGTAACTCAGGTCCGAGCCGCCAAGGCCGTTATTGACGCCGCAGAGGCAGAAATCAGGAAGCTTCGGCCCGTCTCAGAGCCATCGCGCGCATACCAGGAGCGTCTTGCTCTAGTGGCACTGGACGCCATGGCCAAGCCTTCCATCGCAGGCGACAAGACGGTTACCGAACTCGCTGCCATTGCCTGGGCAGGAGTGGCCTAGATGACCCAGCAAACGTCACGCGAGATCAGCGAAAAGATCGCCGGGCTGGACAGGCTCGTCATTTCCCTAGGCCAAGCATTCGATGAGGTGGCAGTTAATGCGGTTGCCGGCGCTCCCGATGCTGCCCGCAAAGCCGCCGATATCAATCAGAGGCTGGAACGCTTAGCCGTGGATCGCCGCATCCTGTCGAGGGCGCTTGATCGCACCCAGGAGGCCGAAGCCGCCGCACGGGAGGCCAAAGAGGAAGTCGAGCGCCGGAAACACTTCGACATCGCCAAGACGCATGCAAGAGGCCTCCTGACCGCCGCAAATCGCATTGAAGCGGCGATTGCCGAGTTCATC
>NZ_RZTC01000162.1:0-10647 GCF_004023165.1 Mesorhizobium sp. M7A.F.Ca.MR.176.00.0.0
TTCCTCTACCCCGTCGATCGGGGGAGAGGTGGCTCGGCGAAGCCGAGACGGAGTGGGGGTCGACCTGCGCGGGCGTCGTCAATTCGGGCCGGGTTTGCCGCCTGCCATCTTATGACCCGACCTCGATCACAGCCTTGATCAGGCCGGATTTCTCGTGTGCCCAACGAGCCAGATCATGCGGCGTGCCGGCGAGTGTGGTGCGGTGTGTGACGAGCTTGGCCATGGGCACCGCACCATTGCGGATCGAAGCGGCGACGTGGTCGAAATCGGCGCGCAGCGCGTTGCGGCTGCCGATCAGCGTCATCTCGCGCTTGTGGAATTCCGGATCGGAAAAGCTGATGTCGTCCTTGACGACGGAGACCAGCACCAGTGTCCCGCCATGCGCCACATGGGCAAAGGCTGACTGCACGGACCGGGTGTTGCCGGTGGCATCGAAGACCACATCGAAGCCTTCGCCAGCGGTGGCTTCCTTGACCAGGTCGGGCACCGCGCCGCGCGAGCCGTCGAGGGTCTGGAAACCAAGCTCATTTGCGGCGAAGGCGAGCCTTTCACTGCTCATGTCGAGCAGCGTCACGTCGAGTTCGGCGATGCGGGCGAAGATGGCGGTGCCGAGCCCGATCGGGCCGGCGCCGATGACCAGCGTGCGGGCGCCGGGGTCGGCGCGGGCGCGCCGCACGGCATGCGCGCCGATGGCCAGGAACTCGACTGCGGCGGCGTCGGCCAGCGACAGGCCGTTGGCCGGATAGAGATTTTGCGCCGGCACCAGGATCCGTTCGCACATGGCGCCGTCGCGATGCACGCCCAGCACCTCGATCCTGACGCAGCAATTGGGCTTGCCGTGCCGGCAGGCGATGCACTTGCCGCAGGAAAGATAGGGGTTGATCACCACGGGCTCACCAACGGCAAGATCGACGCCGTCGCCGGTCTCGACGATCGTTCCCGACACCTCATGGCCCATGATGCGGGGATAGGCGAGGAACGGGTGCTTGCCCTCGAAAATGTGGTAGTCGGTGCCGCAGATGCCGACATGGCTGACCGCCACCAGCGCCCAGCCGGGAGGCGGTGCCTCTGGTGCGGGCCGGTCTTCAAGGACGAGATCGCCGGGCGAACGGCAGAGGACGGCTTTCATGCGCTAATCCAGTCATGAAATCGCCGGCCCGTTGGTGTGGCGGGCCGGCGGTTGATTGCGGGATCGTTACTTGCCGCGGCGGCGCAGGCCGTCGAAGTAGACGATGATGATGATCAGCGCGCCGGTGATGATGCGCTGCCAGAACGAATTGACGTTGAGCAGGTTGGCGCCGTTGTTGATGGTGGCCAGGATGAAGGCGCCGAGCAGCGGCCCATGCACCGAGCCGACGGCGCCGAACAGCGAGGTGCCGCCGATGACCGAAGACGCGATCGCCTGCAGTTCCCAGCCCTCGGCCTGCGTCGGGTTGCCGATGCCGATGCGGGCGGCCAGTAGCACGCCGACAAAGGCGGCGCACAGGCCCGACAGCGTGTAGGCCATGTAGATGGTGCGCTGGACATTGACGCCGGACAGGCGCGAAGCCTCGGCGTTGGAGCCGACCGAAAACAGGTATCGGCCCCAGCGGCTGTGGTGCAGGAAGATATAGGCCGGAATGCCGACCAGGATCACCATCCAGAACAGGTTGGGGATGCCGATGAAGGAATTGCGCGAGAAGGCGGTGAAGGTGTCGCTGTTGATGTTGATCGAATTGCCGTTGGTCATCAAAAGGCCGATGCCGCGCAGCGAGGTCAGCGTTGCCAGCGTGATGATGAAGGGCGGCAGGCCCATCTTGACGATGCCGAAGCCGTGGAACATGCCGATGGCGACGCCGACCAGCAGCGTCACCAGAATTGCGAGCCAGATGGGGAAGCCGGCATTGATCATCATGGCCACGACCACCGTGGCGAAACCGACTACGGCGCCCACCGAAAGATCGATGCCGCCGGTGATGATGACGAAGGTCTGGCCGACCGCCATGATGGCGATCATCGAGCCCTGGCGCAAGAGATTGGCCATGTTGTTGGCGGAGGCGAAGCTCGTCGTCGCCACGGAGAGAAGGATCCAGAGCAGAACCAGCAGCGCCAAAAGCGTCAGCCCAAACAGGACGTTGTAGTTGCGCTTCGGTTTTTCGACGGCGATCGCCTCGGTGCTCATATTTGTCCTCCCAGCTTTTCTTGTTTCTCGGCGAGCGCCTGAGTGAGAATATCCTCGTGGCTGGCGGCGTGAAAACCGTGCGTCGCCACCAGTTTGCCGCGCCGGAACACATGCAGCGTGTCGGCGAGTTCATAGACTTCCGGCAGATAGGACGAGATCAGGATGATGCCGGCTCCCTTTGACAAAAGTGCGCTGAACAGGCGGTAGATCTCGGCCTTGGTGCCGACATCGACGCCGACCGTCGGTTCGTCGAAGATGAACAGCTTGGCGCCGTGCGCCAGCCATTTGCCGATGACGATCTTCTGCTGGTTGCCGCCCGACAGGCTGGATGCCAGCGCGCCGCGCGTCGGTGTCTTGATGCGCAGATCGGCGATCTGGCGATCGGCTTGCGTCTTCTCCTGCGTGCTCGAAATCAGCAGATTGTTCGAGATACGCTTGTAGATCGGCAGGTTGAGGTTGAAGCCGACCGGCAGGTTGAGGCAGAGGCCCTGGTCGCGACGGCTTTCCGGCGCCAGCGCCATGCCGAGCTTGATCGCGTCATGCTCGGAATTGACCTGCACCTCCTTGCCTTCCCAGAGGATCTGGCCGCCGGATTTGCGGTGGCGGCCGTAAAGCGTGGTGACGAACTCGCTGCGTCCGGCGCCGATCAGGCCATAGAGTCCGACGATCTCGCCGGCGCGGACCGTCATCGAGACATTTTCGAAGCCCTTGCCGGACAGGTTCCTCGCCTCGATGAGGGCGGCGCCCGGCGTGAAATGCTCCTTGTGGTAGACCTGCTCGATCGAGCGGTTGATCATCATCTTGACCAGCTCGGCATCGTTGGTCTCGGCGATGTTGCGGGTGCCGACCAGCGTGCCGTCGCGCAGCACGGAAACACGGTCGGCGAGCTCGAACACTTCCTCCATGCGGTGGCTGATGTAGATGATCGTCACGCCTTCGCCCTTCAGCCGGCGGATCAGGGTGAAAAGCTGGTCGGCCTCCTTGCGGGTGAGGTAGGCGGTTGGCTCGTCGAAGATCAGGAATTTGGTGCCGCGCACGGTGGCGCGGGCGGCGGCTATCAACTGCTGCTGGCCGATGGTCAGGTCGCCAAGCGTGACATGCGCCGGCAGGTCGAAGCCGAGGTCGTCGATGATCGTCTGCGCCTGCCTGACCATGGCGCGCTGCTGCAGGATGCCGAAGCGTGAATTCTCCTCGCCGAGGAACATGTTGGCGGCGACCGTCAGGTGACGGCACAGCACGACTTCCTGGTGCACGGCATTGATGCCGAGCGCCATCGCCTCGTGCGGCGTCGCCAGGGCGGCCGGCTGGCCCTCCCAGGCGATCTCTCCGGAGGTGCGCGGCATGACGCCGGTCAGAAGCTTGATGAGCGTGGATTTGCCGGCGCCGTTCTCGCCGACGATGGCGTGGATCTCACCGGACTTGAAGGCGAGGTCGACCGGCTTCAGCGCGTGGGTGCCGGGATAGCGCTTCTCCAGCCCGCGCAATTCGAGGATGGTCCGCCCCGGTTCCAGCACAGGGGCCGGATGCAGTTCCTGCGCCGTCGATGTCATGACAATCCTCCCAGATTGGCCTCACGATTGGCACGCGGCGAGACAAGGATATGTCTCGAAAACAGCCTAGCCTACGCTTATGGATTGCCAAGCCGTTTGTGCGGCAGCTTGTCTCCGGGGCGAGGTGCCCCGGAGACCATTGCGGATGCGACGGCTCAGAGCTTCGGATTGAGCAGCGCGTCGATCTTGGGGTCTTTCATGTTGTCCTTGGTCACCAGATTGGCGCCGGTGTCGACATTGGCTTCGACCTTCTCGCCCTTGGAGGCGGCGAGTGCGGTCTTGATGCCGTCATAGCCCATCCGGTACGGATCCTGGACGACGAGGGCGGAAATGACGCCGTCGTTGAGGAACTTGATCAGCTTCTCGTCGCTGTCGAAACCGACCAGCGCCAGCTTGCCGCCAAGGCTGTTTTCCGCGACAGCCTGGCCGACGCCCTGCGCCATGATCAGGTTGGAAGCGAAGATGCCCTTGAGGTTCGGGTTGGCGGTGATCAGGTCGGTGGCGATGTTGAGGCCGGTGGTGGCCTGGCCGTCGGCATATTTATCGGCGACCAGCTTGAGGCCCGGATATTTGGCGGCCAGCTGTTCGGTGAAGCCCTGCTTGCGCTGTTCGAGCGAGCCGGCGCCCGGTGCGTTGGTGATCAGGGCGACGTCGCCCTCGATCTTGCCGCCGTTGGCGGCGCCGATGGCGGCTGCGAGGCCGTCGGCAGCGACGCGGCCGCCCTGGACGTTGTCGGTGGTCAGGAACGAGGTGAACGCCTTGGAGTCGGCGCCGGAGTCGATGCCGATGACCTTGACCTTGGCAGCGGCTTCATCGATCGGCTTTCCAAGCGCCTTGAACTCCGTCGGCGCAATGACGATCGCCGCCGGGTTGCTGGCAACGGCGTTCTCGAGGATCGAGACCTGGCCGTTGACATCGGTTTCAGCCTGGGCGCCGAGTTCCGGCACGTTGACGCCGAGATCCTTGCCGGCCTTGCGGGCGCCGGCCAGAACGATCTGCCAGTAGAAGGACGTGGTGTCCTTGACGATGATCGGAATGGTGACGTCCGCCGCCGAAACCGGCGCCGAATGCATGACGCCGGCGAGCATCGAAGCTGCTGCCAGCGCCATGACGGCGCGGCGGTTGAGAATGCTGGTCACGAATTTCATGAGGTTTCCTCCCTAAGTCGCCCGGTGAACGATACGGAGCTCCGTTCGGATAGGCGCGGCCCAAACAGAACTTTATCAATAAAAAACAATTGCCATGTTTTGATAATGCATCGAACAGATCGATGCAAGCGGTGTTTGATCAGTCCTTGCGAGGTCTGGCAGAAGCAAATCCACCGCGCTGCTCCCCATTGGCGCCGTCACACTTCCGTTCCGTTCCGGGAACGTATGGAATATTAATTCCATCATTTCGTCAATATGGAATGTCCATTCCTTCGTGTGACCGCAAGAATATGGAGTTTCACACCAGCTCCTGCACCAGCGTGTGGGGACGATATCTGGCGTATTCCGTCTCCGGCACGTCGATGTCGAGCAGTTGGAGGTTGCGCGTCAGGTTCGCCAGCTTGGCGGTGCCGGTCAGCACGGTGGCGACGGCAGGTTCATGCAAGGGGAATTGGAACGCTGCGGCGGCGAGCGGATAGCCACCCTCGGCGGCGATCCTTTCCATTGCGCCGACGCGGTCGAGCACGTCATGGCTGGCAGGGCGGTAGTCGAAATGTGCGCCTTGCACCGGCCCGGTCGCCAGGATACCGGAGTTGAACACGCCGCCAATGACCAAGGAGGTCTGCCGCGCCCGGCATAGGGGCAGCAACTCCGCTTCGGCGCTGCGGTCGAGCAAGGAATAGCGGCTGGCGAGCAGGATGCAGTCGAGCGGCGCCTCGCGCATCACGTCCAGACAGATCTGCACTTCGTTGACGCCAAGCCCATAGGCGGAAATGACGCCGGACCGTTTCAGCTCTTCAAGTGCCTTGAGGCCGCCGTCCATCAGGTCGCGAAAGTGCAGCTTGGTCTTCTCGACACCATGGGTGTAGGCGCCGATGTCGTGGACAAACAGGATGTCTATCCTGTTTAGGCCAAGCCGCGCATAGCTGAACTCGACCGACCGCATGATGCCGTCATAGGAATAGTCGTAGTCGAGCGCGAAGGGCAGCGGATCGACATAGGAGTGATCGGGAACCTGATCGTCCGGCACCGGGCGGAACAGCCGGCCGACCTTGGTCGACAGCACATAGGAATCGCGCGGCTTGTAGCGCAGGAAGTCGCCGAAGCGGCGCTCCGACAGGCCGAAACCGTAGAAGGGTGCGGTGTCGAAATAGCGCAGGCCGGCATCCCAGGCGCCCTGCAGCGTCTCCATCGCCGCTTCGCGCGAACAGGCGCGGTAAAGGCCGCCAAGTGCGGCGCCGCCGAAGCTGACCTCGGTGACTTCCAGCGCTGTCTGGCCGATGCGGCGTCTTTCCATGCACAACCTCCCCGTTGCCCGCCGCTGACCGGCGCGCAGTCTACTTTATATCAGTAAAATCTAAAGTGTTGCGCCCAGATGCCAGGGCACGAACTCGTTGTCGCCGTAGCCGAAGTCCTCGCTCTTGGTCTTGCGGCCGGAAGCCGTCTCGACGATCAGTTCGAAGATCTCGCGACCCATGCCGGCGATGGTCTTTTCACCCGAGGCGATGACGCCGCAATTGACGTCCATGTCCTCTTCCATCTGGTGGTACATGGTGGAGTTGGTGGCGACCTTGATCGACGGCGTCGGGCGGCAGCCGAAGCATGAGCCGCGGCCGGTGGTGAAGACGATTACGTTGGCGCCGCCCGCCACCTGGCCGGTCGCCGAAACCGGGTCGTAGCCGGGCGTGTCCATGAACACGAGGCCGCTGCCAGTGACTTTTTCGGCGTAGCCGAAGACGCCGTTGAGGGGCGTCTGGCCGCCCTTGGCGACCGCGCCGAGCGACTTCTCCAGGATGGTGGTGAGACCGCCGCGCTTGTTGCCGGGCGAGGGGTTGTTGTCGATCGAGGCGCCATGCTTGGCGACGTGGTCCTCCCACCATTTCACGAAACCGTCGAGCTTCTGCGCGATCTCCGGCGTTGCCGCGCGGTAGGCAAGCAGATGCTCGGCGCCGTAGATCTCCGTGGTCTCGGAGAGGATGCCGATGCCGCCGACGCCAGCCAGGATATCGACAGCCGCGCCCAGCGCCGGATTGGCCGTGATGCCCGACATGCCGTCCGAGCCGCCGCATTGCAGGCCGACGACGATCTCGCTGACCGGGATCGGCTCACGCTTCAACTGGCCGACTTCCTCGGCGATCTCGGCCAGCACGCCCATCGCTTTTTCGACCGATTTGCGCGATCCGCCGGCGTCCTGGATGTTGAAATGGCGTTTGCCCGCAGCGACGCCCTTCTGGCCGTATAGGGTGAGCTGGTTGACTTCGCAGCCGAGGCCGACCATCAGCACGCCGCCGAAATTCGGGTGGCGGGCGTAGCCGGCGAGTGTACGGTGCAGCACCATCATGCCGTCGCCGGTGCCGCTCATGCCGCAGCCCTGGCCGTGCACGATCGGCACGAAACCGTCGATGCCGGGATAGTTCGGCAAAAGCGTGCGGTTGGCGGTGTCGGCGATGGAATGGCAGACGGTGGCCGAGCAATTGACGCTGGCGACGATGCCGATGAAGTTGCGCGTGCCGGCGCGGCCATCGGCGCGGCGATAGCCCATGAAGGTGCGGGCGCGATCGGCCTCCGTCGCGTGCTCGGCCTCGCTCGGCGGCACGACCGGCAAGCGGCCTGATTCGAAAACCAGATTGTGCGAATGAACGTGCTCGCCCGCTGCAATATCCTGTGTCGCTCGACCGATCGCTTGGGCGTATTTCACCACGGCCTCGCCGGCGGCGATCGGCTTGATCGCCACCTTGTGGCCGGGCTCGATCAGCGCACTGGCGACGGCACCGCCCGGCAGCGCGGTGCCAATCTCGATGCGGCCGTTGGCGACGGCGACATTGTCGGCAGGGGACAGGAGAATGCAGTTGGAGGCGTTCACGGGCGGTTTCCTGGGTGATCCTGGGTTGCGCGGACGGATTGACACGCGTCTGTTTAGAGATAATGTCTTTTATCGTGAAAAAACAGTTTTGCGTCAATTGTTTTTTCGTGGGGAGTTCCGCATGTCTGGGTTGTTCCGGGAAGCAATTTCGCTTCTCAGGGCCATGGGAACGTCATATTGCGCTTCAAACCGGCCGCCGCAAGCGACGGCGTGCAACGGGTCAGGGATGTCGAAGAGCAACAACGTCTACAAGGATGCCTACAACCGCTGCCTGCGGCTGCTCGACGAAACGCGCAGCCTGCCTTCTGAGCCGGAACTGGGTACCTTGCTTGGCGTCAGCCGTACCACGGTGCGCACCATTCTCGCGCGCATGGAAGAGACTGGGCTGATCGCCTGGAACAAGCGCGCCAAGACGGTGCTGCGCGAACCGCGTCCGGATGATTTCTTCCCCGAGGAGGAGACCGACACGCTGGCCGAGATCATCGAACGGTCGTTCATGCGTCGGCTGCTCGCCGGCGGCGCCGAAGCCGGCATGCAGATCAACGAACTCGAACTGGCGCGTGAGATCGGCGTCGGCACCACCAGCGTGCGCGAGTTCCTGATCCGCTTCTCCCGCTTCGGCCTGATCGAGAAGCGCCGCAACAGCCATTGGGTGCTGAAGGGCTTTACCCGCGCCTTCGCGCTGGAGCTGACCGAAATCCGCGAAATGTTCGAATTGCGCTCGGCGGCTGCCTTTGCCGCTTTACCGCAGGACAGCGCGGTCTGGACCGATCTCGACCGCCTGGAAGACGAGCATCGCCAGTTGGCAAACGACATCGCTGCCCGCTTCACCGAGTTCTCCGAACTCGACGAGCGCTTCCACCGGCTCATCCACCGGGCGTCGCGCAACCGCTTCATCGTCGATTTCTACGATGTCATCGCCATGATCTTCCACTATCATTACCAGTGGAACAAGGCGCAGGAACGCGAGCGCAACGAAGTCGCCATCGGTGAGCATCTGGTCTACATAGAGGCGCTGAAATCGCGCGACCTCGGCAAGGTCGACGCCGCTTGCCGCAAGCACCTGAAGTCGGCACGCCAGACATTGCTGACCTCGATCCCGGAGAGCCGGTCGCTGCAAAAACACTGAGCCGCATCGCGGCTCGGAGTCTTGTTTCATGCATGTCGTCGTCCCAAAACCGCTATACACTTTTGGGCGACATGCATTGACCCTGCCGCGTTGGCGCCGCGGCGATTTGGCGATTTTCCACCCGCCGGCCCCGTGCTAGGAATGTCGCATTGCTGCGAAGAGGCAGGGCTTTGAGCGTATCGAGGAGACGGTGGAGCATGCCGGTCGCGCTGGTCGCGGCCTATCTGCTGTTGCTCCAGTCGACGCTCGGAGCATTCGCCTTCGGCACCGGTTCCAATGCATCGCAGCTCGATGCGTTCGGCAACGTCATCTGCACCCATGAGGGCGCAGCCCAGCTTCCCGGCGGCAACCAGCAGCCGTCCCATCTTCCGGCATGCTGCGTGCTCGGCTGCAGCATGGTTTCGGCGGCCTTTGCGCCGCCGCCCGGTGCTGGCCTGGCGCTGGGCAGCCTTTCCTTCAAAACGGTCGCCTTTGTTTTTCCGGCGGCCATCCATCTCGACTTTGCGCGTGAGCGCTCGCCGTGGAACCCGCGCGCGCCGCCGCTGACGGCCTGAGCCTGTTTGCCCGGCGGAACTTTTCGTGGGCGTACCCATCCAAAGATCAAACTGCTCGCGACCGGCAACGGCGCGACCATCACTTCATGGAGCAACCATGTCCTATTTTTTCCCTGACGCCGCGCGTCCTGCGCCAGGCGGCATTCTACGCGGCATCGAAGAGCGTGTCGGCATTGCCGTGCTGGCTCTTGCGCTGCTGTTCACAGGCGCCCAGTCCGTCCTCGCGCATGAGTTCAAACTTGGCGATCTCGAGATCGGCCACCCCTGGTCGCGCGCCACACCTGCCGGTGCCAAAGTGGCCGGGGGTTATTTCACCGTCACCAACAATGGCAGTGCACCGGACCGGCTGGTGTCGATTTCGTCCGATGTTTCTGAAAAGGCCGAGCTGCATGAGATGGGCGTCAAGGACGGCGTCATGACCATGCGGCCGGTTGCCGGCGGCCTGGAAATTCCGGCCGGCGGCAAGGTCGCGCTTGCGCCTGGCGGCTATCATCTGATGTTCATCGGCCTGAAGCGGCAACCCAAACAGGGCGAAAAGTTCTCCGCCGTCCTGACCTTCGAAAAGGCCGGCGCCGTCAGCGTCGATTTCGCTGTCGAAGGCATGGGCGGTGGCGCCATGGACGATCACGCCAATTGATCCGGCCGGTTCGACAAATTTTGAAAATCCGAGGGACCATCATGAACAAATATCTTTTGTCGGCCGGCGCACTTCTCGCGCTCGGAACCAGCGCCGCCTTCGCGCATATCACGTTCGAAACCCAGGAGGCGGCGGTCGGCTCGACCTACAAGGCCGTTCTGCGCGTGCCGCATGGCTGCGAAGGCAAGGCGACGACCGCCGTGCGCGTGCAGATTCCGGAAGGGGTGATCGCGGTGAAGCCGATGCCGAAGCCAGGCTGGACGCTGCAGACCAAGAAGGGCAAGTACGAGAAATCCTACCAGCTCTACGGTCAGGCGGTTGCCGACGGGGTCAAGGAAGTCGACTGGAGCGCTGGCAGCCTGCCGGACGAATTCTACGACGAGTTTGTCTTCCGCGCGACGTTGACGGCGGATCTGCCGGCGGGCCAAAAACTCTACTTCCCGGTGGTGCAGGAATGCGACGGCGCCGCCGATCGCTGGATCGAGATCCCGGCGGCAGGGCAGGATGAAGACGCGCTGGAAAGCCCGGCACCCGGCATCAAGCTGCTGCCGAAGAAATGATCTCCCAGGCGGCGCGCCTTTTCGAGCGCGCCGCTCCTTTTCGTG
>NZ_RZTC01000163.1:0-10471 GCF_004023165.1 Mesorhizobium sp. M7A.F.Ca.MR.176.00.0.0
GTGATGTCGAGCGTCACGTTCAGATCGGCTGCTGTCGCCTGCTGGCGGCGATCGCCCGTGCCGGGACCGCGCGCGCCCGAAAAAGTGTCGCCAAAAATCTGGCTGAAGATGTCGCTGTTGCCGTCGAACGGATCGCCACCCGGTCTGCCGGAGCGGAATTCGAACCGCGAACCGCCCGGACCCTGCTGCCGGCGGAAGCCGCCGAAGGGATCGCCGCCACCGGCAGCGCCCTCAAAGCCCTGGAATCGCGGCTTGCCGTCGGCGTCGATCTCGCCGCGATCGAAAGCGGCGCGATTCTTTTCGTCGCCGACGATCTCGTAGGCCTGGTTGGCCGCGGCAAAACGGTCCTTCGCCTTGGGATCATTCGGATTCTGGTCCGGATGATGTTTCTTGGCGAGTTTCCGATACGCCGACTTTATGTCCTTGGACGATGCGTTCCTGGCAACGCCCAGCACCTCATAGGGGTCGCGCATGCTTACTGCCCTGGAGAAGAGTTGAGTCTCTGGTTGCCACCTATATGCGCTCGCATAGGAAGAAATTCCAGTGCTGGAGCAGCATATCAGACGCGGAAAATCAGAGTGCCTTGAAGTCCTGCATGCGCCAGCCGCCGGCGCTGGCCAGGCACAGTTCGCCTTCGAACATGGCAACGCCGTCAAAGCTTTCGCGCGAGGCCTTGAAGCGGCGGCAGGTCTGGCCGTTGTCCTTCAATTCCGCCAGGTCGGTGATGGAACCGCGCGAACCGGTGCCGGCATTGGCCCACGGCACGGCCTGCCCGCCGAGCTGCTCGATGTCGGCCGAGGAAACCGCATTGCCGATCGTCGTCTGGTCGGAGTCGCGATCCAAATTGGCCGGCGCGGCCGAAGCAGACGTGCTGCTGGTCAGGATCGAGCGGTCGACTTCGGCTTTTTCCAGGCTGAAGCCGCCGGCGCCACACGCGGCAAGCGGCAAGGCGACCGCCACAATCGCGGCTTTCGCGCTGGCCGAAGCGATAACGCTCCATTGCCTGCTGTCAAAAGCTTGCGCGATACGCGACAATCGGCAGCCTCCCCCTTGCTTCGTAAAGAATCTTGGTTTTGTAAGAATCTTGGCTTCGTGACAATTTGAGAAAAACTATGAGTGACACTGAGTTAACAAGCGGTGACTTTACCGAGGCTGCCGAGCCGTTTCGCCTCTTTGCCGCATGGCTGGACGACGCCACGAAAAGCGAGCCGAACGACCCCAACGGCGTGGCTCTGGCGACCGTCGATGCCGACGGCATGCCGGATGTGCGTATGGTGTTGCTCAAGGGGTTCGATGAAAGCGGGTTTGTCTTCTACACGAATTTCGAGAGCGCCAAGGGCCAGGAGATTCTTGGCAGCATGAAGGCGGCGATGTGTTTCCATTGGAAGTCGCTGCGCCGCCAGGTGCGCATTCGCGGGCCGGTGGAGATCGTCAGCGACGCCGAAGCCGACGCCTACTATGCGACACGGCCGCGCGGCAGCCGCATCGGCGCCTGGGCCTCGAAACAATCGCGGCCGCTGGAAAGCCGCTTTGCGCTGGAGAAAGCGGTGGCGGAATACACGGCACGCTATCCGATCGGCGAGATCCCGCGGCCAAAGCACTGGTCCGGCTTCCGCATCGTGCCCAGCACCATCGAGTTCTGGCACGACAGGCCGTTCCGGCTGCACGACCGGCTCGTTTTTACGCGCAGTGCGAAGGACGGCTGGGACAAGACCAGGCTTTATCCCTGAAGCGCCAATCTCCCCCCTCGTGGGGGAGATCGGCTGCTTCCACTTACGATTTCTTTCTCGTCATGAACGCGGTGAGTGCGGCGCGCGCCTCATCGGACTTCAGCCGCTCGCGAAAATGCTCGCTTTCCTCGCCGATGCGGGCGACGAGATCGTCGCGCGAACCACGCATCAGGTTGCGCGCGATCTTCAGCGCCTGTGGTGGCTTGGCGGCGATCTGGCCGGCTGCCGCCAATACCGAAGCCTCCAGCGCTGCTTCCTCGACCACCTCGTAGATCAGGCCGGCGGCCTTGGCGCGCTCGGCCGAAAAACCCTCGCCAAGACCGAGCAGCGCGAAAGCGGCTTGCTGGCCCAGAATGCGCGGTGCCAGCAGGCTCGATCCCGCTTCAGGCACAAGGCCCAGGTCGACGAAAGGCGTCCTGAACACGGTGCGTGGCGTGGCGAAAGTGAGGTCGCAATGCAGGTTGAGCGTCGTGCCGATGCCGACCGCGATGCCGTCGACGCCGGAGACCATGGGTTTTTCGACCTTGGCCAGCGCCATCAGGAAATCCCAGACTTCGGTGCCGCCGTCGCCGCCGGTGGCGACGACCATGAAGTCGGCAAGGTCGTTGCCGGAGGAGAAGGCGCCGGGCACGCCGAGAAAGACATGGACGCGGATGGCCGGGTCGGCGTCGCCCTCGGCCAGGGTTTTTGACATTTTCGCATACATGGCGCGCGTCAGCGCGTTCTTCTTGTCCGGCCGATTCATGCGGATGATCTGGATGGCGCCCTGGCGCTCGACGAGGATAAGGTCTGTCACGGTGTTTTCCTTGTGAAACGTCAGGCAGAGACGAGCGTCTTGCCGGCAGCGGCGAGGCTTTCGGCGCCATCAATGACGCGCGCCCTCAAGGCGCTGACCTCGCCGAGCAGGTTTTCGGCAAAGAAACGGCAAAGCGCTATGCGGTTGTGATCGGCAAGAGCACCGCGCGCCAGATAGGCGCCGCCGGCGGCAAGCGAGATCAGCCTGAGATAGGGCGTGGCGCCTGCCAGCGCCTCTTCCGATCGGCCATCGGCCGTCAGTTTTTGCAGGAAGCGGGTCGTTTCGCTGAGATCGCCAAGTGCCGCGTCGAGAGCGTCGGCGGTGCGGCCGAAACCCTGCATGTTCGAGGTCCGCACCGCTGCGGCCATATCAGCCAGTTCGGCGATGTAACCATGCACATGGTCGCCACCGCCGAGCGGTAGCTTGCGCATCACCAGATCGATCGCCTGGATACCGTTGGTGCCCTCGTAGATCGGTGCGATGCGCGCATCACGATAGAAGGCGGCCGCTCCCGTCTCCTCGATGAAACCCATGCCGCCATGAACCTGGAGGCCGAGCGAGGCAACCTCGACGCCGATATCGGTCGAGAACGCCTTTGCCAGCGGCGTCAGCAGATTGGCGCGGTCGCGCCAGTGTGCCGCCTCGTCACCGGCGGAGACACGGGCCATGTCGATGGCGTGGGCACAGGAATAGCTGATGGCGCGTGCGGTCTGGGTCAGCGCCTTCATGGTCAGCAGGTTACGCTGGACATCGGGGTGATGGACGATAGGCGCCATACCCGTGCCAGTGTAGCTCGCGGCCTTGCCCTGCCGGCGCTCATTGGCATAGGCGATCGCCTTCTGCGTTGCGGCTTCCGCGACCGCCACCCCCTGCATGCCGACACAAAGCCGCGCATTGTTCATCATGGTGAACATGCAGGCGAGCCCCTTGTTCTCCTCGCCGATCAGCCAGCCGACGGCGCCGGGTTCGGCCCCTTCGAAGCCGTCGCCATAGATCATGGTGCAGGTCGGCGAGGCATGGATTCCGAGTTTATGCTCAAGTCCGGAACAGAAGACGTCGTTGCGGGCACCGAGCGCGCCATCGTCGCCAACCAGGAATTTCGGCACCAGGAACAACGATATGCCGCGCGTGCCGGCCGGCGCATCGGGCAGCCTTGCCAGCACGAGATGGATGATGTTGTCGGTGAAATCGTGCTCGCCATAGGTGATGAAGATTTTTTGGCCGAAGATGCGATAGCTGCCGTCACCCGCCGGCTCGGCGCGGGCGCGCAAGGCGGCGAGATCCGAGCCGGCTTGCGGCTCGGTCAGGTTCATCGTGCCCATCCACTCGCCGGAGACGAGCTTTTCGAGATATTTGGCCTTGAGGTCTTCGGAGGCGTGTTTGTCGAGCGCCTCGACCGCGCCCATGGTCAGCGTCGGGCCGATGCCGAAGGCCATGGCGGCGGAGTTCCACATTTCGAGCGCGGCCACGCCGAGCATGGTCGGCAGCGCCTGGCCGCCATATTCCTCAGGCCCCGAGAGCGCATTCCAGCCGCCATCGATCCAGCGGCGATAGAGTTCCTTCCAGCCGGGCGGCGTGGTGACGGCGCCGCCTTTCAGCACCGCACCCTGCCGATCGCCGATCGTGTAGAGCGGTGTGACCTCTTCGGTGGCGAAACGGCCGGCCTCACCCAGAACGGCATCGACCAGGTCCTCGCCGAGATCGCCGAAGGTGCCGGCATCGAGCGCCGACTTCATGCCGGCCACGTGCTTGAGCGTGAAGGCGATATCCTCGACCGGTGCCCTATACATGCCGCCCACTCCTCCTGATGCCTCGGCCTGCCCACTCTAGAACCGGTGCCGCTGCAAAACCACCCGCCGTATCAGCGGTCTCCCATCTTCTTTTTACGTAAACGTCAAATTTTGTCACGCGGATTTTGCAATCGCGGCGGCGCGTATTAAGTTCAACCCATGCCGGATCAAGTCGACCGGCGATGGATCAGACCAGCCAACCGGAACCGCCCATGCTTGCCAGACCCGACGCCTACCGCTGCATCGAATGCGGCCTGCCCTATCGAGCGGAGGGGTTCTGCTACCATGGGGGCAGACTGGACCACGGTGCCGCCTACTGGTCGGATCGCGGCATTTTGTGCTCGCCGCAATGCTCGCTCGCCCACCACCGCAAACGCGCCGCCGAAGGCACGCTGCGGCAAGAGCCGGCGCCTGACCCGTTTGAATTCTAGCAGCTGATGCGTCGCCAGCTTTTCTGAGGCCAGCCCCCGAAAGCACTTCCTTAACCATAGCCGTTCAGGATTTGTCTTTGATCAACGGGGATTCCCTGTTTTGAAAAGGACGGCGCACCTCCTTCGCCGCTTGAAGAGTGTCGTACCGACACCCTTCAAGCCTCTGTTTCCTGCGCATGTCGTTGCCCCAAAACCGCTGCATACTTTTGGCCGGCATGCGCTGGCGATCCTCGCTCTTGCGGCGACGATGGCGCTTTCGACGGCGGCAACGGCCTCGGATTTTTCCGAGCCGTGGAAGAACGCCGACCGCGCTCTGGTCGTCGATGCCTACGAATATAATTCCATCGACTGGGCCCAGCTCGCCACCGACAAGCGGGTCGTCGGCTTCATCAACAAGGCCTCCGACGGCATGCCGCCGGCCTATTTCTGCCTGGGCAACGACATTGAGGTAAAGCTTTGCAAGGCGCTGTGGAAACGTCATGCGGTGACGCGCGAACTGTTCCAGACGCGCCGGGTGGTGGCCAAGGCACTCGGCCTGAAATGGGGCGCCTATCACCTTGCCCGTCCCGGCAATCCGGTCGAGCAGGCGAACAATTTCCTCGATTTCGCCGAGCCTGCGCCGGACGAGCTCATGGCTCTCGACATCGAGGGCAATGACCCCTCGCAATGGATGTCGCTCGACGATGCCGAGGAGTTCGTACGCCAGGTGCATCGGCGCATCGGACGTTTCCCGGTGCTCTACACCAACGGCAAGACGGCCCAGTACATCGCCGACAACAGCGACAGATACACGCTCCTGTCGCGGCTGCCGCTCTGGTATGCGCGCTACACCAAGGACATCGACGTGCATTTTCCGATGGGCAACTGGCAAGGCTACGCACTGTGGCAGTTTTCGGCGCAAGCCAATTGCGGCCGTTTCCGCTGCCCTTACAGGGTTGCCGGCACGCCTAACGACATAGACGTGAATGTCGCGCCGACAGACGCCGCCACGCTGCGCACGCAATGGCCGTTCGGTGGGCTTATCGACGTGCCGCCGGACTATCTCGCCTCGATACCGCTACCGGTTTCACGCGAGGCCGGCCTCGCCGGCAATGTCACCATCACCTATGCGTCTGTGGCCGCGCCGCCGACTCTCGAGGACATGGTTACAGCGTTGGGCACACGCTGGTCCCGTTTCCGCGACGGCTTCCGCATGCCAGTCGTGAAGACGGTGCCGCGACGGCCAAGCTTCGGCATTGTCCAATATGTCGCCTGGAATCGGACCGAACGGCGTTCACCCGCACAACTCGACGCTGCCTTTGCCGTGTCCGATCCACTCAGCACCGCTTCCACCGAACTCGATCGCGGCCAGCGGTGAGCCAATGCGGAACTTCAGATTCCCTGTTCGCGCGCTACGGCCTGCCAGCCGATATCGCGGCGGCAGAACCCGTCCGGCCAATCGATGCGGTCAAGCGCAGCATAGGCTCGTTTCTGTGCCTCGCCGACCGTGGCGCCTGATGCCGTCACGTTGAGGACGCGGCCGCCATTGGCAACCAGCGCGCCGCCATTGATGGCGGTACCGGCGTGGAAGATCTGGACGCCGTCGCTCGCCGCGTCTTCGACGCCGCGGATGACCGAGCCTTTTTCCGGCGTGCCGGGATAGCCTCTCGCCGCCATTACTACGGTGAGCGCGGCCTCGTCGCGCCAGCGCACCGAAGTATGCGCAAGCTGGCCGTCGGTCGCCGCGTTGAGCAGGACCAGCAGATCATCCTTCAGCCGCATCATCAGCACCTGGCATTCCGGATCGCCGAAACGGGTGTTGTATTCGATCAGCCTCGGTCCCTTGTCGGTGATCATCAGCCCGGCAAACAGCACGCCGGAGAACGGCGCGCCCAGTTCGGCCATGCCGCGCATGGTCGGCTCGATGATCTCGCGCATGGTGCGCTCGACCAGTTCCGGCGTCATCACCGGTGCCGGCGAATAGGCGCCCATGCCACCGGTGTTGGGACCGGTGTCGCCGTCGCCGACGCGCTTGTGGTCCTGCGCGGTACCGAAGGGCAGTGCGGTGGTGCCGTCGCAGAGGCAGAAGAAACTCGCCTCCTCGCCGGTCATGAACTCCTCGACCACAACTTCCGCGCCGGCGGCGCCGAAGGAACCGTCGAAGCAGGCATCGAGTGCTGCCTGTGCTTCACTGGGCGTCATGGCGACGGTGACGCCCTTGCCGGCAGCGAGCCCGTCGGCCTTGATGACGATCGGTGCTCCGGTCTTTTCGACATAGGCCTTGGCCGAGGCCAGGTCACTGAAACGGCCATAGGCGGCGGTCGGGATGTTGTAGCGGGCGCAGAGATCCTTGGTGAAACCTTTCGATCCTTCCAGCTGTGCGGCAGCCTTGGAGGGTCCGAAGACGCGAATGCCTTGCGCGCGCAGATCGTCGGCAATGCCGACGACCAGCGGCCCCTCCGGGCCGACCACGACGAGGTCGATTTTTTTCTCCCGGCAGAACGCGGCCACGGCGGCATGGTCGGCTAAATCCAGCTTTACCAGCTCAGCCTCGCTGCCGATGCCCGGATTGCCGGGAGCCGCATAGAGCTTTGTCAGCAGCGGTGATGCGGCGATCTTCCAGGCGAGCGCATGTTCGCGGCCGCCGGAGCCGAGAAGAAGAACGTTCATGGCCACCTCTTGATGCCGACTATCCGTTAGAGCACCCGCTATTGCTCTCTGGGCGACGGGTCAAGGCATCCGGGCGCATTGATGGGAATTGCGCACGGGAACGTTACCCCAGCCGAAAATCGGCGGCGCACATCGGCGTCGATTTTCTGGCCTCGCTTCAGCCCTGGTAGACCACCGGAAACCAGTCCTCGCGCAGCCTCTCGCCCGGCTGCATGCCGTGGCCATGATAGGGCGGCGAGGTGCGGCCCGGCCGCTCGACATAGCGCGCATCGTCACCCACCCAGCGCAGCGACAGCGCCCGGCGCCGCGCCGCGGTCAGGTTGCCGCGCGCGCCATGCGCGGTCCTGAAGTCGAACAGGATGGCGTCGCCCGGCTCCATTTCCCATTCGAGCACCTTCATCGACGGATCCTTGTCGGGATCTGGCACCGGCAGATAGTCGCCCTCGCCGGCATAGAAATTGCTGTCGTCGAGCCAGCGCACTGGCAGGATCATCTTGTCCCATTTGTGCGAGCCGGCGATCAGGCGCAGCGTCGCCTCCTTCACCGGGTCGATGGGAATCCAGAAGCTCACGGTCTGCTGGCCATCGACGAAGTAATAGGGGATGTCCTGATGCCAGGGCGTCGGCTTCTGCGTACCCGGTTCCTTGACCAGCACATGATCGTGGAAGAACTGCGCGGTGCGCGACTGCATCACCGCGGCCGCCAGTTCGGCGGCCGGTGATTCCCGCACAACCTCGACGAATTCGGGAATGCGCTCCCAGTTGCAGTAATCATCGAAGAAACTGCCGCGGCCGTTGGCGATGTCGGATGCGGTGACGCTGCGGTTCTGCATGTTGCGTTCGATGCCGGCGGCAATCGTGTCGACCCAGCCCTTGAAGGCGCCGCGAATGCAGACAGCGCCGTCACGCTGATAGTCGGCAATCGTGGACGCGCCGATCATGGTGGCGTCGATGGTGGCAGTCTGGGAAGCCATGGCGTTCTCCTCTGGAATGAAGCCACTATCGCAACACCTCTTCATTCGGTAAAATAATAACTTTCGATCTGACATATAGAGCGCCCCTATGAGTGTGACCCTCACGCAGCTGCGCTACCTGGTTGCCGTGGCGCGTCACGGCAGCGTCACCGGCGCGGCAAAGATGCTGAACGTTTCGCAGCCGTCGATCTCGGTGGCCATTGACGCGGTCGAAAAGAATTTCGGCCAGAAGCTGTTCGTCCGCCAGCGCGGAAGCGGCGTGTCGCCGACATCGTTCGGCCGCGCCGTCGTGGCCAAGGCACGGCAGGTTCTCACCGAAACGGAAGAACTCGTCGGCCTGGGTTCAAGCAAATCGGCTGTCAGCGGTGAGTTGGTGCTGGGATGCTTCGAGGATTTGGCGCCTTTCTTCGCGCCGGCTTTGATCCGCGCCTTCTCCGAACGCTATCCGGCCGTCAAAATCGTCGTTCGCGACGAGACGTTCGAGACGCTGGGACGACGGCTGGGGGATGCGGCCATCGATCTCGGCCTGACTTATGATCTCAGCCTGCCGACGCATTTCGCCCGCATCCTGCTGCGCGAACTTCGTCCACACGCGCTGTTGCCGGCAGGCCATGCCCTGGCGGACCGCCCAACGGTCAGCCTTGCCGATCTGGCCGCCTATCCGCTGATCACGACGGATCAGCCGCACAGCTGGCAGCACATGCTCGACCTGTTTCGCAGCCGCGGCCTTTCGCCGGTGGCCGATACGACGACAAGCTCGTTCGAACTGCAGCGGAGCATGGTCGCCAACGGCTTCGGAGTCGCGGTCAGTTACACCCGCCCGCACGGCGACCGCAGCTATGACGGCCTGCCGCTCATCTGCAAGCCGCTGTCCGATCCGCTGCCCATGCAGCGGATCCTGCTGACCTACGACACGCATCAGCGTGTGTCGAATGCAGCGCTGGCCTTCGTCGAGGTGGCCAGGGACTGGTTCGCCACCCGCGACATCTTTGCCTCGTGAAAGGCTGACAGGCGCCGCGTCTCCGCTTGCCGCTTGACGGTTTCTGCCGCTGCTGCCACTCCATGGACATGGAAAATATCCAGTCGAAAGCGGCCCAGGGCCGTGTCGCCGATGCGCCGAACGGCCATTGGGTCTACCGCGTGCTGCCGCGCTCGATATGGCCCTATGCGCAGCTTGCTCGATGGGACAGGCCGATCGGCTGGCAGTTGCTGCTGTGGCCGTGCTGGTGGTCGGCAGCCTTGGCGGCAAGCGCCTATCCGCGTCCGGGCGACCCGCTGCTCTCACTGCTGCCGGCGCCTTTGTATCTCGTGCTGTTCCTGGTCGGGGCCATCGCCATGCGCGGCGCCGGCTGCACCTACAACGACCTCGTCGACGAGGACATCGACAGCCAGGTGGAGCGCACGCGCTCGCGACCGTTGCCGTCGGGCAAGGCGACGCGCCGGCGGGCATGGCTGTTTCTCGTCCTGCAGGCCCTGGTCGGCCTCGTCGTGCTCATCCAGTTCAACAGCTTCGCCGTCCTGCTCGGCATCTGCTCACTGGCGGTCATCGCCATCTATCCATTCATGAAGCGGATAACCAACTGGCCGCAACTGGTGCTTGGCCTTGCCTTTTCCTGGGGCGCGCTGATGGGATGGGCGGTCGAGTTCGGCGATCTCGATGGGCCTGCCATCATGCTTTATATCGGCTCGATCCTGTGGGTGATCGGCTACGACACGATCTACGCACATCAGGACAAGGAAGATGACGCCATTGTCGGCGTGCGCTCGACGGCACGCCTGTTTGGCGATAACACCAAATCGTGGCTGGCCGGGCTTTATGGCGGCGCGCTGATCTGCTTCGCCATCGCCTTCGCGTCGGCGCAGGCGCCGGTGGTGGCGCTGGCCGGACTGATCGCCGCCGGCGCCCATATGGCCCGACAGATCGCCGTGTTGGACATCGACAATCCGGACCAATGCCTGCGGCTGTTCAGGTCGAACAACCAGGTCGGCTGGCTGATCTTCCTTGGTCTGATCGGCGGCGCTGTGTGGGTGGCGCTGAAGCCGCTGGTTTAGTCTTCCTTCTCCCCGTCACTATACGGGGAGAAGGTGGCGGCAGCCGGATG